>JAYTSJ010000131.1:0-5693 GCA_043745725.1 Gammaproteobacteria bacterium
ATACACGTGAGCAACTTGATTTTTTTACAGCAGAAAATTTCTAGTTAAAACGTAAATTGGCTAATGTAACTAAGAAAACTTAACATAGTAGTTGGGAATACTCGCGAGTTGCGACGTATTGGTAATAGTTAAATCAACTACCCCCTAAATCCGTGACGATGTAAGCCATTACTTAAGCCTTCAGCCATTGGTCGGCACTAACACGATATTTAGTTGTGGTTCGCATAAGGATTTAATAATAATGCGTTGAAACGGTCAAAGCTTGATATTGCAGCTGATTTATTAGATTGGAATGTGGCGTTAAGCGCTTTAAAATCAATGCAGTTGTCAATGCGGTATTAGGCGGATGCTTACATTTGGAATGCATTGAGGGAGATAAACCAACTTTGTCATAAATTTTATACGAATAGTTGTTAAAAACACCATCTAACAAATTAACATGATGAGGTAATATTGAGGAATAGTTAAATAATTGACTATATTTTCATTTAAATTCAATAATTTAGAACATTAAATACTATATTTTCAATCTAAAAAGATTTATTTATTTTAATTAGCCTTATTTCAAAAGAGTTTTATGGCTGGTGGTTTCAGGGGTTACTGTCTATTGTATAGAGGAATCAATATATTAAACTTTGTTGAAAAAGCTCAATAATGTTTAGTAATTCAAAATATAAAATTTAAGTGTATTACTTACACTCACTGCGTCATGCGGTATTAACAAATATATCCAAGGTTTGTCTGAATATTTTTTAGTGTATTCCGTTGCATTTTTACACCACGCTTTAGCGGCCAATGCTTTAGTTTGCACTTCTGTTGTATCTATATCAGAAGCTTTTTTGGTCTCAATAATTAGAGAATGCATAGTAGTTTTTGCTACAAAATCAGGCACATATTCAGACTCATAAACGCCATTGCGATAATAAATATTAAACTGTCCTGCCACGGGTCTTAACCAAAGCTGTGAATCGCGCTCAAGAATAGAAGCAAAAATACGCTCAGTATCGGAATGGAATTTTTGGTAGGAGTAAGCGCACTTGCTAAAACCACCATATACCGCTTGTGCGATTTTGCTTCGTTCAGCAGGTAATTGTGCCAAAGTCAGCACCTCTCCAACCGCAGTAATTGCGCTTGGTTTTAAAGGCGTAAAGCCTTGGCTAACAACAACTTCAACCTCAGTAGCATTCTCGTAATAATGCGCTAACATTTGTGAGTGTATATTTTCCGTAATCGGTTTTGCATAATTACTCAATACACTGTGCAAGTTTTCTTCATTGGCTAGATACGACTTAAAATGTTGCACTGTTTGTGTCGCTAAATCGTTAATTAAATCTGCATGATCATCATAAGAAACGTCATCGTAATTGATCAGCTCTCGCACGATGTAGTTTTCTAATCGAGGTTCCAACACGTTAGAGGCTCGACCGTAAGTCACTTCTTGCCCAGATTGCAATGCGCGACTGACCAACTGCTGATCTGATGGTTGATAGTTCATTTTAGATACATCGAGGTTAAATGCCTTAAACCCATTATTCACTGCGCCTTTAGGCTTTACCAAAATACGGGGAATATCAATGGTATGCTTAGCAACTAAATCAACGGTTTGCTTCACTATTTCCGCGATAGATGGTCCAGCACTGGCAATTAATTCCATCTGCTGCTGCGTCACAATGGCTTCAACTTGCTTAACAATTTCCGCCTGCACAGCCACTTGACTCAATGCCGCACTATTAGGCAAAAAGTTTTGTTGACGGCTTAACGCTTGAATGACGTTCATGGTGGCATAGGCCACTTTTGATTGCTCTACATTAAATATAGGCGTGGTTGGATTAGTTGGTTGATAAACCCCTGATGTTGAGGAAAGATTAGCAGTTTGTTGGTTACTAATTCCCAACAACGTATCTACAGTAGAAGTCACAATGACTGTTTTCGGTTTTTCGGCGGTAGTGCCTTCTGGTGTAAGCTCTAACACTTTCATGCGGATAGGAGAATCACCCCGTCCAGCTTCATCAATCACTTCTTGAAAACGGTCATGCGCAATGATGTTTAATCTGTCTACCGCCTCATCGCCCGTTTTGCGTCCATAAGGTAAGCGCAAACCACGGCCAATGGATTGTTCAATCAGCGTGCGTGCATTTGCTGCACGTAACGGCACAATCGTATAAAGGTTGGTAACATCCCAACCCTCTTTTAGCATATTTACATGAATAACAATCTCGGTAGGCTCATCGTAACTTTCAACAGCCAGTAGCTTTTCAATCACCGCATCGCCCTCAGCGCCACTCGTTGTGCCACTATCTACCTGAATCACTTTGCCTGCATAACGCCCTGCAAAAAACTCTTGAGATTGCATTAATGCCATTAGCTGGCTGGCATGTGTAGTATCGCGCGCAATCACCAGCATAAATGGCTTTACCAGCTTTTCACCTTTTTGTTGTGAATACGTCAGCAAATGCACTTTAGTTTCCTCATGCACACGCACGCCATCCATCAGCTTAATGCGCTCAAGTTGTTCAGCACTGTGGTCGGCAGGGTTAAAGTTTTGCTGGGTTACCACGGCAGGCTCTTTCACAAAGCCATCTTCAATCGCGCGAGCTAGCGGGTAATCCATCACCACGTTCTTGAACGGGATCGGCTTACCTGGACCTTCAATAAAAGGCGTGGCTGTAAGTTCTAAACCCATCAGCGGTTTTAAATCGTTCAACGCTTTGATACCTGCACTGGCACGATAGCGATGTGACTCATCCATGAGCAAAATCAAATCTGGCAGCAAAGCCAAATACTCAAAATAACTTTGCCCTAAATACTCAGAAAGCCGCTTAATACGTGGCGATTTACCACCGCGCACTTCTGAGTTGATTTTTGAGATATTGAAAATATTAATCTCAATGCCACCCAGCAAGCTTTTGGTGCCACGTTGCTCATAGTTATCACCCGTAATCACCTCAGGGGGCGTCACCGCAAATTCAGCAATGCCCTTAAATACATACTTGGGCGTGTTGGGCGTAAAGTCACTAATTAGCTTGTTATAAATCGTTAAGTTTGGGGCTAATACAAAAAAGTGCTTGTAGCCATAAGCTGCATGTAAGTAGCTAATAAACGCACCCATCAAACGTGTTTTACCTACACCAGTGGCCAAGGCAAAACAAAATGAGGGGAAATCACGCTCAAAGTCACTCAAGGTTGCAAATTGCCCTTTAAGCGCCTCAATCATGGCAGCGAGTTCTTCAGATGAACGTGCTTTGTGATCACGCAAAGCAGGTACGTTACCAATGGCTTCAACCAGCTTTTGCAAACTTTCCCACTGTGGTTCGCGCAAACTTAAGCGGCCAGCAATGCTACGTGCAGTATTTAAACTCATGCTGCACCTCCATTGTTATCATCAAACAATGTGGTTTGACCAAGTTCAGGTGCAGGCTTTGGAGCTTGAGGCAAATTCTCCACGTTTAAGCTGTAATCGTCATGGCCCCATTCGCATTTACTTAACACCATTTTTGGGATTTTTTTAATGGTCAAGTTAGAGTAACGTGATTCATCACCCCTAAACGCTGCGCAACATACTAACAACGTGCGTGCATGCCCAACTTCATCGCTCAAGGCCTGCAACTGTTCGGATGTCAGCGTTTGCGTGGTCACATAAATAAAATCACTCTCAGTGCTAAAGCCATGTTGCCAATAATGTTCAGTACTCGGTGCAAAGCTAAAGCCTTCAAGCTTGCAAATGGCGGCAGCCAGCATATCGGGGTTGTAATCTTTATTAATCACCCATTGCCCCCATTTGTCTTGCTGCAACAGGCTTGGTGCCAGTGAGTAATAGCGGAAGCCTCCACCCCCTTGCCAATTAACGGCTTTGCTAACCCCACCTTGGTCTTCACCAGCTATCACTTTTTGCAGGCGGGGGATTATGTGCGTGTGGCAATGTTCGCCTAACTCAATCATAATCCAGCGGCGACCCATTTTATGGGCGACTGCACCAGTGGTGCCTGAGCCAGCGAAGGAGTCTAGAATTAAGTCGTTAGATTTAGTCGCAATATCCAATATTCTAGATAAAAGCGCCTCGGGTTTTGGAGTGTCAAATACATCTGAGCCAAATAAGTCTTTGATTTCTTTTTTTGATGTTCTATTTGAACCTACGTCAGTATGTGACCATATTGTTTCAGGAGGACTGCCGTCTGTATCTTCAAAATAAATTCTAAAGTAGACGCTCCAGCCATTTTTAGTTTTTACGAAATCGATTCTTTCACTTTCGCTCTTAACTTTTTCTGCGCCCCATTGCCACCTGCTATCTGTTCCATCGGGATTTTTAGGAAAAACATCAGACCCATCAGGAGCAGAAATCGGATAATACATTGAAGGTCTTTTTTCCCTATGCCCATCTGCCCCCATAGCTCTAAGAGGCTTTAAATAGTAAATTCGCCCAGTGCTATCTGTTTTATTGTAATGCGATGGAATTTCAGCCTGTTTAAGTCTGTTAATTGTTGCTAGATCTAAGTTTTTTGCCCAGACTAAAACATGATCATGTCTAGTTGAAAAATACTTTGCATCTGATCTTGGACTATCTGCCTTTTCCCATATAACATCAGCAACAAAATTTGTACGCCCAAAAATCTCATCACAAAGCACTTTCAAATAATGTGCCTCATTATCATCAATCGTTATCCACAGCGAACCATCATCAGACAGCAAACGACGAATAATCTCTAAACGGTCGCGCATCAGTGTCAACCAAATAGAATGCTCCACCCCATCGTCATAATGGGTAAAGGCACTACCTGTGTTATAAGGCGGATCGATAAATACACATTTTACCTTGCCCAAAAACTCTTGCTCCAAGGCCTTTAACGCCAGCAAGTTATCGCCAAAAATCAAACGATTATCAAAAATATCGTTTTCACTCACTCGGTGCTTGGCATGATAACTTTTAGATGGATCCTCCAACAAAATACGCGGCTCCAACTTAGGCCGCACATCTTTACCAATCCAAGTGAGTTCTAGTTTTTGTTTTGCCATTTAGTATCCATTAAGCCTGTAGCGGTGTCATTCGCATTTCGTTTGTTTTGCAACTGCATTGATAATGCGTTGCCGTTTTTTTGGATGGGATTTGACCACAGATTAAGCAACTTAAAGCGTTAGCCAGTTTTACACTTAAGTTTGCGAACTCTTCTACATCAACGTCAGATATTGAAGTGCCACTAATATTGTAATGGGCCCCAACCTGATTCCTCACGAATGCTGATTGCTTTAAATCGTTAATTAAATCGGTTAACTTGCTATTTATATGGTGCACAGGATTCACTGGATTACCAGTAGCTGCATCAATTACTGGCTTTTGAGTTTCAAGTGTTTTAAAAAGGGTAGAAGTCCCATCAAGCAGCTCCCCCAGTGTGTAACTGTTATCAATCGTTCTTGGCACTCTGCATCTATATTGCAAGGCAATAAAGTCAAAAATAGATTCAAGTAAAATCCCAGACTTTGATGCCACTGACTGTCTATCGAATGGCATAGCTGCAATTGAATCAGCAATTTCTTTAACAGCAAGTTTTGTTTTGTAATTCGATATGCCCTTAGCTAATGACCATCGTTGTAGTTCAATTAATTCGGTCAGCTTTCCAGCGCCATGAGGGTTTCTGAAAATATCTCTCCACAACCTTTGGTGTGTAGTGATAATGACATGTGCGAAGTTATCACTTTCA
>JAYTSJ010000132.1:0-17352 GCA_043745725.1 Gammaproteobacteria bacterium
GGCACTCTAGTTTATGGTGAAACCTTGCCCGGTACGCGCGCCGCTAGCGGGAAAGCCTACACACCTACAACCAATATTTGGGATAACTACCATGTTTACACCCTTGAATGGGAAGCAGGTGAAATGCGTTGGTATTTTGATAATATTCATTACGCGACCCAAACCCAGGATGGCTGGTTTACCTTGTACGGTCCGCAAGGTGACAAAAAATTCAGCGCTGGAGCCGAACCATTTGATCAAAATTTTTTCCTTATTTTAAATGTTGCCATTAGTAGCCTTTCTGAAACGACAAGCTTCCCACAGGAAATGGCAATAGATTATGTGCGCGTTTACAACTGCAGTCTTGATCCTGTGACAGGAAAAGGTTGCGCTACGAATGTGAATAAAAATATTAAGCCATTCACTGAAACACCACAAAAATCGTTTCCTCTTTTTGTGGATGGTGCAAAAGATTTAACCATTATCGCCAATGAAGTATCGGCGATCGTAAAGACAAGCACAAAATCTGATAGCGATGTCATCTCCAATGCAGCACTCGTTGATGGCGGCCATACGCTGTGGGACTTGCAATTTAATAGCGCGTCACAACAAGCTTGGTTAAGCTGGCTAATGCCAAGCAATATTTTCGGGCTGGAACCAGCGCTTAATTTAGGTTCCATGTCTGTACTAGGCGAAATTAAATTTGATCTTTATGTGGATAGTATTGATGAAGCAACAATATTGAATGTTAAATTGGATAGCGGCGGAAACAATGCGAGTTATTATTCACTTAAAGATGTAAAAGTTGGGGCATGGCAAACAATATCGATCCCCTTTGTAAATTTGTTGCCCAATAAAAATGCAGCTGGTTCTGTTCGCTATGGCTCAGTGATTAGTCCCTTTGTTATTCAAGCTGAAGGAGGCAAAGCACATATTAAATTAAACAATATTGGCTTTAATTGTGTAAGCGCAAATATAAATACAAATTGCGAATTTGCACCCGTCATTACCGGCAAAACACTCAACTCAACATTCAACATTTTTGTGGATAGCGTCGACCCAATCTGGACAAGCGGCTTACAAATTTATGATGACATAACTAATTCAAAACACACGCAAGCAAATATTATTGATGATAGTGCGGAAGGTCGCGGCAAAATTCTCGACTTGCTTTGGAGTGACACGGCCAACCAAAATGGACTGGTATATATTGAAAGCTCAGCAGCGAAAGATGCCAGCGCATTCATTGCAGGGGGATACATTAGCTTCGATATTAAAGTATTGTCTTATGGCCGAAACACTACTGGTTTCACTTACCAAGCCTGGTGTGGCCAACCTTGTGGTGATCAGGGGCCAGTGCCAACAGTTGCGGATGATGGACAATGGCATACTATTACATTGCCAGTAGCACCTTTTGTTAATTTCGGATTTAACCCAAAGCAATTAACCGATCCTTTTGTATTTCATCCTGCATGGGATGATCAACGCGGTGTGCATGTTCAACTGGATAATATTAAATGGATTCTTCCGTAATAAAGTTTTTATTTGCCAACTAACTCAAGCTGTCGCGTAAGCTTCCAGCACTCGATTCAAAAATCTGCGCCCCATCGCAGTTGGGCGCAGATGCGAATCAACAATTTCTACCAAACCGCGCGCCGTTAACTCTGACCGCTGTGGCTCTCACATATTTAAATCTAAACTTGTGGGCTCGCTAAAATAATTTTTGCTGTTTGGTCCGATGTAAATACAAAAGTAAACGGCGCTTCAACAAGATTAAATTTCTGCGGATTAAATTCCAACAGATTAAATGCCAAGCTCGCGCAAAATATCATCCTTCAAAGTTTGTGCTTCGGGAGTTGATAATTTGCGTGGATGTTTGAACGGAACTTCAAACACAGCCTGAATACTGGCTGGGCGCGGTGAAAGTACAATAATCCGATCGGCCAAATGGATGGCTTCTTCAACATCATGTGTAATGAGCAATACTGTGTGGCGCTCTTCCTCCAAAATACGCAACAACTCTGTACGCATGCGTAAATTCATTAATGCATCCAATGCGGAGAAGGGTTCATCCATGTACAAAATTTCTGGCTTCACCACTAATGCGCGCGCAATTTCCACACGCTTCAACATGCCGCCCGAAAGTTCATGGGGATAATTTTGCTCGAAGCCTTTCAGCCCGACCATCGCTGCATAGTGATCAGCGAGTGCGGCTTTGTCGCCGTGCTCGTTGCCGTTGAGGCCGAACATTAAATTTTGCTGCACGTTCAGCCAGGGAAATACTGAGCCGTGTTGTGAAATGACTATACCGTTGGCGTTGGGACCTTTGCGCACTACACCATCAACTGCAACATGGCCTGAATCGGGGAGTTCGAAGCCGGCAATGATTTTCATCAGCGTTGATTTGCCGCAGCCCGATGGCCCGACTATAGCGACAAACTCGCCTTCGCCAACGGTTAGGCTAAGTCCGCCAACCACTGCGAGAGTTTCTTTGCCAGAGGCAAAACTTTTTTTGATATCTTTGATAATAATCTTATCGACCATAACGCCACCTTACTGATTTAAGCCCTTCCAGAAGTCGCATCAAGCCGTCCAATAACAGTCCAATGATCCCGATGATAATCATGCCGGCGATGACGAGGTCATAGCGGTTGCCGGCATTGCGTGAATCCATAATTAAATAGCCCAAGCCAGAGCGCAGAGCGATCATTTCGGCGGCAACGACTACGAGCCAGGCAACGCCGAGCGAAATGCGCATGCCGACGATCATCTCTGGTAAAACCGCCGGAATGATGACTTGGGTAAAGAGTTTATAGCGCGAAACACCAAAGTTCTCGGCTGCCCTGAGGTAGCGCTGTTCAATGGTGTGCACGCCAGCAGCGGTCTGCACAATCATCGGAAAAACCGAGGCGATAAAGATGAGAAAAATGGGCGAAGCGTTGCCCACGCCAAACCACAAAATTGCCAGCGGAATCCAGGCGATGGGGGAAATAGGGCGCAGTATTTGGAAAATAGGGTTGAGGGTTATGTATGCGCCTTCAACGCGCCCCATCCATAGCCCAAGTGGAATGGCAACGACAACCGCTAACAAAAAGCCGGCGCCAACACGCATCAGTGATGAGCCTATGTGCTCCCATAAAGAGCCGTCTTTTACCAGCTCTAGCGTGCCGATAACCACTTGCAGAGGCGTTGGGAAAATAGCAGATTCGGTTTTGACGACCACTAGCCACCAGACGGCAATTAATAATCCTAATACTGCCAGCGGGGGCAGCGTCTGTTTGAGTTTTAGCACATGTATACCTTTTAATTGTGGAGCACTTACGGGGTTTTCTGGTGTATTTTTTTAGTTATTTGGCGTGGCTATTTTCATTTCGCCTATTTTTATTGTTGTTAGGCGCCGCGTTAGCGTTTTTACTCGCCATACTAATCGCCACCAGCCTAGCTTTGGTTCAGGGTCAACTACGACCGTCATTTGCCCGCTTAGATGCGCGGTACAGGCAAACTGGTAATCGGATGCCAATTCGAAAGGAAGTTTAAAACTTTGATCGGGCATAATCAGGGTGGGGCCAAAAATCTGCGGCACTGTATCGAGATTGCGCAGCACTAATACGTCTCTGACGCCAAGTGCGAGATATACCGCTTGGGGTAGAATTTCGATTTTTTCGCCCGCCATCCGTCGCGCCCAGGTACCGGTTGGGATTTCAAAAACTTCTTCGCGTGAGTCGATGCGTATGGGTACTAGAGCCATTAAAATAACGGCATCAAACACCAGATTGAGCAGTAACAATAACAGCCAATGACGGCGAATCCACATCATAAATCTGCTTATCTCGCCTTAGTTGCAGCAACATTTGTTTGCAGCAGAATTTTGACATCGTGAACTATATCGTCAGGGTTTTTGCCGAAGGGAACCAGTGCGCGCAGCAGCCCTGCACGATCGATCAAATATATATAAGACGAATGATGCACCTCAGGCTCGCCAGTTTTACCGGTAACTTTGCCAGCGACTATTCCATACTCCTGCCGTACTAACGATAACTGTGTGTCTGTTCCAGTGACACCAATAAACGTTGGATCAAAAAAGGCGAGATACTCGTGCAGGCGCGCCGGATTGTCATGCTCAGGGTCGACGGTGACGTAAACGACTTGCACATCATCGGCTAATGCGCCTAACTTTTTGCGTGCCTGCGCCAGGTTGGCGAGTGTGATAGGGCAGACTGCTGTGCAATGAGTAAAGCCAAAACCCAATACAACCACTTTACCGCGCGCCTGGCTAAGCTTAAATTCACCGCCATTAGAGCTTTGCAGCGTGAAGTCCGGTGCGAGTCGTGGTGGCTCAAAAACGCCTGATTTAAGCGCTTCGTTTGCTGCCGCATTGACCGGAATCATCCATAGTAAAAACGGCACTAACAGGAAAAATAGTCGCTTCACGTTTGGCTTCTCTACTCTCTCAAGGAATGGCACAGGGCATATCTCAGGCACGGGCTAAATCACAGGGTAATGGTGGTCGGTTTGGCATTTTTGACAAAACTTTCATTGATGTAATTTTCATAGGCAACTGGGCGCTTGAGTGTGCCGGCCTCCATCGAAAGCTGCATTAAATCTTCAAACTCAGTTCTGATCATTCGCAAATCGCCGTAAGTCACTCGGTCGGTGGGAGTTTCCATTACAAACTTGAGAATGTTTGGATCTTGATTGAAAAACTCGCGCTTGGCTGCAATTGCCACCGCCTTATCGCGGTTGCCCTGTTCCATATCCAGCCAGGCGCCAGCACCCATCACATGATTGACCAAGTCCTGCACCATAGCGGGGTTGTCATGAATTAACTCTTCGCGCACGGTAAGCACACAGCAAATGTAATTGCGCCATTCATCGCGGGTCATCCGCAGTGGGCGCGCATAGCCAGCACGTTGAGCGGCGGCACCAAACGGTTCTCCGGTGCAATAGGCATCTACTGCGTTGGCGTAAAGTGCGGCGGGCATATCGGGCGGCGGCATCTCAACAATTTCAATATCTTTTGGCGTCATATTTTCTTTCGCCAACATTTTCCGCAGGAACAAAAAGTCCACCGCAAAACGGCTGGGAATCGCAATACGCTTACCTTTAAGTTCGCTAAAGCTTTGGTAGGCAGAATCAGTGCGCACCATAATCACTGCGCCAGAGCGGTGGCCGAGGGACACAATTTTAAGCGGTACTTTTTTATCTGCCAGATCCATTACTAAGGGCGCGAGCATATAGGCGGCTTGAATACGGCCAGTCATCAAAGATTCTTTAATCTCTGGCCAACCACTGTATTTGCTGTATTGATATTCAAAACGTTTATCGCCTGTGCCCGCCAAATTACTAGCGGCTTTCGCGGTGCAAGCCACCGGAAGGGTAAGGTTGCAAGTTACTGGCAAACCGCCGACTTGTAATAGCTGGATTTTACCTTCTTCCTTCTTTGAACAGGACGACAATCCGGCGAACGGTAGTACTGCGGCAGCTGCAGCGGCACCTAATATCAACTGCCTACGCAGTAGAAAGTCAGAATTTATTGGTTCATTATGATTCATCGATCACCTCGGACAATTGACGCTTAAGTCAATAAATTGTTCTGCACAAATGCTTTGCGTATAGGGTCGAGAGAGTCGCGGAAAGACGCGGTAGGGTCAATAAAATATCAATCAAAAATAGCTATGGAGTTTCTGGCAGCATTGTTTTACGCTGAAATTTAATCGCAAGCGAGGGTAAAATTCCCCGTGGCTTGCCATGAAATAGATTTTTGGAACAAAAATATACCTCGCTGCTTGCGGCGAGGTGTTTAATTTCTACTTGAGAATATGTCCCTGTTAAGGTTGAGATTGCGAAAGCTAGGCTTAATACTGCGGTAATTATTGTTACTTCTTTATGAAAGGTGAGTTTACGGAAATTAATTTTGCCCCATGTGCAATTATGGTCTTGTTTTTTCCCCACACTCCGCTCATATCTGCGAAAATCCACTTCACAATTTTCCAGTGTCTGTAGATTGCCGCCGTTAGGGATTGTTTTCCAAAATGGCGGTCTTAAAAAAAGCTACAATTCTGGCTATTCACTGGTTTAACTCTATTTGGAGACCTCTATGAAATTCCGTTTTCCCATTGTCATCATCGACGAAGATTTCCGCTCAGAAAACACCTCTGGTCTTGGCATACGTGCGCTGGCAGATGCAATGGAAAAAGAGGGGATGGAGGTGCTAGGCGTTACCAGCTATGGCGATTTATCGCAATTTGCGCAGCAACAATCGCGCGCATCGGCGTTTATTTTGTCGATAGACGATGAGGAATTTGGTGCCGGCTCACTCGAAGAAACGGATCACGCGCTAAAATCATTACGTGCTTTTGTGGAAGAAATTCGCTACAAAAACGCCGACATTCCGATTTATCTTTACGGTGAAACGCGTACCTCGCGCCATATCCCTAACGATATTTTGCGTGAACTACATGGCTTCATTCATATGTTTGAAGACACGCCAGAATTTGTGGCGCGCCATATTATTCGTGAAGCAAAATCTTATTTGGATGGCTTGGCACCACCATTTTTTCGCGCATTGGTGCATTACGCAAACGATGGCTCTTACTCTTGGCACTGCCCTGGTCACTCCGGCGGCGTGGCATTTTTGAAATCGCCTATCGGGCAAATGTTTCATCAATTTTTTGGTGAAAATATGTTGCGTGCAGATGTTTGCAACGCAGTTGAAGAGCTTGGTCAATTGCTTGATCACACTGGCCCTATCGCTGCATCGGAACGCAATGCCGCGCGTATTTTTAACGCCGATCACTGTTACTTTGTGACTAACGGTACTTCAACTTCCAACAAGATGGTGTGGCACTCAACGGTAGCGCCGGGTGATATTGTTGTGGTTGATCGTAACTGCCATAAATCAATTTTGCATTCGATCATTATGTGCGGCGCGATTCCGGTATTTTTGATGCCTACACGCAATCATCTTGGTATTATCGGGCCAATTCCGTTAGAAGAATTCACTCCTGAAAGTATTGCGCGAAAAATTGAAGCAAATCCTTTTGCGCGCGTTGCAGTCAATAAAAAGCCGCGCATTTTGACGATTACACAGTCGACTTATGATGGTGTGATTTACAACGTCGAAACCTTAAGAGAAATGCTTGATGGTAAAATTGACACTCTGCATTTTGACGAAGCCTGGCTGCCGCACGCGACCTTCCATGATTTTTACAAAGACATGCATGCCATCGGTAAAGATCGCCCGCGCGCTAAAGAGTCGATGATTTTTTCCACACAATCGACACATAAATTGCTCGCTGGTTTGTCGCAGGCCTCGCAAATTTTGGTGCGCGAATCTGAAACTGTGAAGTTGGATCAAGATGCTTTTAATGAAGCCTATTTGATGCATACGTCTACCTCGCCGCAATATTCTATTATCGCTTCCTGCGATGTAGCTGCGGCCATGATGGAAGCGCCTGGCGGTACTGCTCTGGTTGAAGAATCTATTTTAGAAGCGCTCGATTTCCGCCGTTCCATGAAAAAAGTAGACGCCGAATGGGGTCAAGATTGGTGGTTCCAGGTTTGGGGGCCAGAAGAGTTTTCTGAAAATGGCATTGGCGAGCGCGATGATTGGGTATTGCGCAGTGAAGACAACTGGCACGGCTTTGGTAAATTGGCCACGGGTTTCAATATGCTCGACCCTATTAAAGCTACCATTATCAACCCCGGTTTATCGGTGGAAGGTAAATTCAGCGAAACCGGTATTCCCGCTTCTATAGTGACTAAATATCTCGCAGAAAATGGCGTCATTATTGAAAAATGTGGCCTCTATTCATTCTTTATTATGTTTACCATTGGCATCACTAAAGGCCGCTGGAATACCTTGCTGACAGCGCTGCAGCAGTTCAAAGACGACTACGATAAAAACCAACCAATGTGGCGCATCCTTCCAGAATTTGCCGCCGCGAATCCACGCTACGAGCGTTTAGGTTTGCGCGATTTATGTCAGCAAATTCATGAAACTTACAAAGCTTATGGCGTCGCGCGGTTAACGACAGAAATGTATTTGTCTGATATGCAGCCGGCGATGAAACCTTCGGATGCTTTTGCAATGATGGCGCACCGTGAAATTGACCGCGTACCTATCGACGAGCTTGAAGGCCGCATCACTTCAATTTTGTTAACGCCTTATCCGCCAGGTATTCCATTATTAATTCCTGGTGAACGTTTCAATAAAACCATCGTTGATTATTTAAAATTCGCACGCGATTTTAATGAAAAGTTTCCTGGTTTTGAAACTGATGTGCATGGTTTGGTAAAACGCGAAGTGGATGGTAAAAAAGGCTACTTTGTGGATTGTGTAAGAGTTAAGGCGTAAGTATAAAAAATGTAGAAAATAAAATGGAGGCTTAGCCTCCATTTTTTTATTAAAAAAATTAATGATTTATGCGGCACCAAAGTGTTTAATTGCTTTTCTTTTCTCTTCTTAGATTAGCTTCGTGCTCAGGCATAACAGCCATGATTTCAACTGCAAACGATGTTAGTTCAAACCAATGAGCGCGCACTAAGTTTGATGTAGGAAGGAATGGTTGACGAGCTATGGGGGAAGATAAGGAGAACAAATGGGAATGGGGGAGAATGACCTTTGGCTAAAATCTACCAAAGGTCATTGTTACCATGATCTTAGCAAATTCCATCACTATTCTTGACGGGATTTTTCTGCTTTTTTGACTTTTTTTGCATCGTGTTTTTCTTTCATGGTTTTTGCAGCAGGCTTTTTGGTTTCTTTTTTACTGTCTTGGGCTTTACTCATGATATTTCTCCACGGTTTAAAATATGTATTACAGCCATTCCAGACTACAACTTATTTAAACAGAAAGCTACCTTAAAAGGAAAGCTGCTTTAAGTACCATAGTCTCTCTTTATAATAGCGCGCAAAAAATTGATTGCAACTCTTGTTTGTCAGTTTTCGTGTAAGTTTTAATATCTATCACCTACATGAGAGTAGTTGATAGTGACGACACTAATCGCATCTTCGTGGCGTTGAAAGTTGGAACTTAATTGCTGGTGTGGAGTCCCGCTCAGCTAGGTGATTTCGTGTCAATAGCCATAAGTAATCTACATCTCGAAAGCCATAAGTAAGCTGCGTTTTCAATGCCATAAGTGATTTATATTTCGAAAGTCAGAAACCTATGAGGTGGTCACTTATTTTTTAATATTCCCGTATCTTTACCGCTTAAGCTGCGTGTATTTTTTTCTACCCAATATTGTTCTATGCTTTCGCGTCCGCGATTATCTGCCCATTTATCCAAGGTTAGCCGCTCGCCTTTTAATTCATAAAAGGGTACTGCATAGCCGCAAGATGTTTGTACCATACTGAGTTTAAGATCAAATAATTGGCGCGCACCTGTGTACTCGGGGAACAAGGTAATCAATTCATTCCAGCGCGCATCTCTTGGGTGAATAACTTCAGCATTGCCATATAAACGTAAAATTAATGGTTGCTTTTCAAAAGAGCAAAACATAATGGTCATGCGTTGGTTTTCATTCACATGAGCGGCAGTTTCATTGCCACTTCCAGTGAGATTTAACCAGGTGATTTGTTTTGAATTAATAACTCTAAAGCTATCCATGCCTTTTGGTGAAACATTTACCAGACCTTCTGCTCCAGCAGTTCCCACAAAAAACATATGCTGTTGTTGAATAAATTCTATATGCGATTGCGATAGCTCAGTGAATTTTTCTGACATTACATTTACCTTTTAAATAAAAATAATACCTGTTAAATAAAATAATCTCTGGTGGATAAAAATAATCTTTACGTTAATAATATTTTTTAATTTTTCTTTTATTAAATGGCTTCCAGTTTTGCATACTGCATAACTAGCCACTTACTGCCTACTTGTTTGAAATTTATTTGCACTCGGGCGGTGGGGCCCTGGCCTTCAAAATGAACAATCACTCCTTCGCCAAAAACGGTGTGTTGTACGCGTTGGCCTAGATTGAAGCCCGTATCCTCGCCCACATCACTCATGCCTTTGCGTAGTATTTGCGCGTTAGGTTTGCGATGAAAACTAACTGGCCGAGTCACAGCAGCCTTCAGCCGCACTTCTTGAATGCAGTCTGAAGGAATTTCTTTTACGAAGCGCGAGACATTGTTATAAGTTTCATTGCCGTATAAACGGCGTGTTTCAGCATAAGTGATAAATAATTTTTGCATCGCACGGGTAATGCCTACATAACATAAGCGGCGCTCTTCTTCTAATCGCTCAGGGTCGTCGCCAGACATTTTATGTGGAAACAAACCTTCCTCTGTACCTGCCATAAAAACCAAAGGAAATTCCAAACCTTTGGCGGAATGGAGCGTCATTAATTGCACCGCATCTTCGAACTCATCCGCTTGGGTTTCACCTGCATCAAGTGCAGCCGTATCTAAAAATTGTTGCAGGGGCGATAAGTCTTCGTCGCCTTCTATTTCGCTTTCGGTGTTACTCGTATCAGGATCAAACGCCCGGCAAGCAGTAATTAATTCCTGCAGGTTTTCTCCGCGCGCCTGGCCCTTTTCGCCTTTTTCATTTTGATGGAAAACCAGCAAGCCAGTTTGTTCCAGCACTTGTTGTGCAATAAAATCGAGCGCCTGGTTTTCACTGTCGCGAGTTAATTGCACGACAATATTTAAAAAACTTTGTACCGCATTGCCTGCGCGCGGGCTAAACACGCGGTTCGCTAACATTTGTTCAGCGGCATGCCACAATGAGCAACCTTGTTCGCGCGCAAATAAACGAATGTCATCAACTGTTTTACCGCCAACGCCACGGGTAGGTGTATTAATGACGCGCTCAAATCCGGCGTCATCGTGACGGTTGCTAATCAAACGCATGTAGGCAATTGCATTTTTAATTTCAATGCGATCATAAAAGCGTTGGCCACCATAAATACGGTAGGCCATACCTTCGCGCAACAAAGCTTCTTCAAGCACCCGCGATTGCGCATTCGAGCGATATAAAATTGCGCAGGAATTATTGCTATTGCCTTTGCGCACCCACTCTTGAATACGCTCCACAATAAACCGCGCTTCGTCTTGTTCGTTGTAAGCGGCGTAGAGTGAAATCAATTCGCCTGCAGCATCTTCTGTCCACAATTTTTTACCCAAGCGACCATTATTATTCACTATTACGCCATTGGCCGCTTTTAAAATATTGCCAGTGGAGCGGTAGTTTTGCTCGAGGCGTACAGTTTGCACATTGGAAAAATCTTGCGTGAAGCGCTGGATGTTTTCAATTTTTGCACCGCGCCAACCATAAATAGACTGATCGTCGTCGCCCACCGCAGTTACAAAAGATTCTTTACCGGCGAGCATGCGTAACCAGGCATATTGCACGCTGTTGGTGTCTTGAAACTCATCGACTAATACAAACGGAAAGCGGTTGCGATAATGTTCTAAAATGTGCGGTTTATGCAGCCAGAGCTCGTGCGCACGCAATAAAATTTCGGCAAAATCCACCATGCCGCCTCGCTGGCAATCGGCTTCGTAAGCGCGGTAAATTTGCAGCATGGTGCGCACATAAGGGTCCGCAGTTTCCTGAATATGTTGCGGGCGCAAACCTTCATCTTTTTGACCGTTAATATAATACTGGGCCTGTTTGTGCGGCCATTTTTCATCGTCAATATTTAACGCCTGGTATACGCGTTTAATTAAACGCAATTGATCATCGCTATCCAAAATTTGAAAATTTTGCGGCAAGTTTGCATCTTGCCAGTGGGCTTTGAGTAGGCGATGGGCAATGCCATGAAATGTGCCGACCCACATGGCTCGTGAATTAATGGGTTGATTGGTTGCGCTGAACAATTCATCCAAACGGCTGCGCATTTCGCGCGCAGCCTTGTTAGTAAATGTTACTGCCATAATTGAATAGGGCGACATTTGCTCGACTTGAATTAACCAGGCCATGCGATGTACCAGCACACGGGTTTTCCCGCTGCCTGCACCCGCTAAAATAAGTTGGCTACCCGCCGGTGCGGAAACCGCATCGCGTTGCGCAGTATTGAGGCCATCAAGGAGATAAGACACATCCATTAGAGTTCACGCTTAAGTAAGAATAAGGAAAAGAGGAATTTTACTGGCTAAATGTACAGATTGCTATGGTTGCATGTGTTTTATGGGAAAATGATGGCATGAGTCAATGCGTGGTCAGAACAATAAAATGAACTGCCAGAAAAACTAAAGGCGTGATTTGCGATGAATTCCACGCCTTACATTTAAGGTTAATAAATACATTTAAGGTCAATCAATACGTTCTAGCCGGCTGCGGCAAATCTGGCAAGGCTTCGCTACTTAACAACAAAGCTGCTTGATAAGTTTCTACACTTTTTTGCGTTTCGCCCAAGCTATTGAGTAGGCGCGCAAGCTCAGCATAGGTCTCGGGATTTTTTTGTACGGTTAAGCTGCGCTGAAAATATTCACGTGCGGAACTCCAGCTTTGATTGCGTAAATGCAAACGCCCGAGAGTGCGCAATAGAATGGGGTTTTGTGGTTGGTATATTAACCAGTCTTCGGCGATGCGAATGCATTGCGCGAGATCACTTACGCGTAAAACCCCGTAGAGATTTACCAGACTATCATCCCAAATTACGCCAATGGTTTTGCGTAACAAAATTTCAGCTTCCTGATCATGTAGATCTTCAAGTAGTGCGTGTACATAAGCCGCGACAACGCGAGGATTTTTTTGTTGATAGCTGGGAACCTTACCCCAGGCTTTGCGTAATAAAGTAAAACGTTCGGCCGGGATTTCGCGTGCGGCAGCTTCATTCGCCAGCTGTAATTGGCCTACCAGCACGGAAGCTTCCATTTCCAGCGTGTCATTAAGCGTGCATAGTTTGTGTTTTTTTGCTTGCGGAAGAATTTCATTCAGTGCCATCCAATCCTGACGGGCTTCATATATTAAGCGCAAGTTATTAATCACTACGGCATTCTTGGGTGCTTTTTGTTGTAGTGCTAACAGAATATGTTTCGCTTGATCCTGACGTCCATCCGACAATTCCATTTTGACTTGCACTAAACCAATCGCCACGTAAAAGTGGGCATATTTTTTTTGTGCGTTAGCGAGAATACTGAGTGCCTCTTCGCGATCACCCAGCTCATAACTGCAGCGTGCTGCAGCCAAATAATTCACCAGGGGCGATTCAACTTTAGTGGCAGTGCGCAATAATTTTTTGCGCGCTTGCAGCCAGTCACCCGACAAAAAGTCGATTAAACCACTCGCCGCTCTTCTGCTTGCGCGCTCGCTGCTGCCGAATACAAAAAAATCTGTAATACGTTGTGCCAATGACCAGCTAGCATAAATAAACTGTGCGATTAGCCACCATACAAAACAAATTGTTAATGCGGCAAAGCAGGCAAACCATAAGCTGGTCTCTACTGTTTTTTGGCCTAAGACTACCAGCACATAACCGGCGTCTGGCAGGATTACACCAAACCCCCAGAGCGCTAACAAAATAAATACAATAACGAAAATAATTAGCTTTTTCATTTAATGCACCCCGTGGCGCGCTATTGCCAATTTATCTTTTTGCGCAATGTAATCCTTCATGAGTGCTGCTGAATCAGAAAAATCGGGTAATGCTTGTTGCACAATATTTTTCTTGAGCTGATCCAAATCATTCAGCACTATTTCGGCTTGCTCATTCAGCGGGTAATAATCGCGAATCCAGTTTTGCGCTTTATCTAAACTTGCTTGATAAACCAGTTGTTCTTCGCGTAACAATCCAGTTTGCGCTTGTTCTAACATTAAACGTAAATTTTGTTTTAAATACATTTGATCTTCGGGCGGTAGAATGGCATCGACGCGACGACCTTGATCGCGCACTCGCACATAGCGGCCTAATTTATGTAAAGTTTGTTTGCCAAAGTTAGTTATTTTCCCCCAAACAGTAGTGACGATTGGTTCGTCCGAGCTATCCAGTGCTTCTTCGTCTTCTGCAATCAGCGGTTCAATTAATGGCAGGTTATCTATTTGCTGGGTGAGTGCGAGCAATTGTAAATAAATACCTTCGCGATCAACTTTGCTAACCATTTTTAATGCTTGAATTTCTTCGGTTAATTTTTTTCGCGCGGAAAATAAATCAGCGCTGTCTAATTCAGATAATACACTGTTAGCTGATTCAGCTAAGGCCAGAGCATTTGCGGTTTCATGTTCTAGTAAAATACGCTGATTTGCCATGCGCAATAAATAGCTTACTTCAGTGAGCTTCCAATCGTCGCGACTAATATTACTTAACGCCTGTACGCGTACGGCAGTGCTTTCCTGGCGTTGCGCCAGCTCGGTTAAATCGCTCTGAAATTGTTGTTCCTGGTTGGCGAAATCATTTTCCAATTTTGCGGCCAACACTTTGCGTTGCGTTTCGCTCTCGTCTCTCTCTGCGGCTAATGCCGTCTGGGCATTGATGAGAACCTTATGTTGCTGCCATAGCAACATAGTGCAAGCGCCGGCCAGTGTTAACAAAATAATAATAGCGAGCCATAAGCCAACGCGTGATTTCGCTGGTGTAATATTTTTCACAATTGCTGCGGGTGCAGTGGCTGCGGTTTCATTGACCGTTATTGAATGATTATTTTCACTCACAATACATGACCTTTCTAGTTAAATTGATTTTTCCAGCGACGCTTTTATATCCAGCAGCCGTTGCAACATGCTTGCTTCTGTTGCATTGTCGGCGGTGAAAATGGTGCTAAACCCGGCATCTATAGCTTGTTCGGCTACGCGTTCACTTGGCACTAATAATATCAGTTGTTGCATTTTTATCGGGTTGTTAGGTATTAGTTGTTTCAATATTGCAATTAAATTTTCGAGCGATTCGCCGCTATGAAGCGTTACGATAATCGGCGGTGCTTCAGTTTTCAAAGCATCGATTTCCAAAACTTCGCTTTCTAAAATATCGGTTGCCAAAGCATTGGTTTTTAATATTTGTGCAAATTGCGTTACTGCAGCAACAGGCACATGTCGTTCATAAAGCTCGCAGTAATTTACTTTTGCGCCGCGCGCTGTGAGTGCTTCACCTAAATGTGTGCGGCCACCAAGGCCGCGCATAATCAATATTTTTTCGCCTGCAACCTGTTGTAACGCGGGTGACTGCAACAGTGTTTCGCTGGTCATAGCGCCATACTGTGTTTGCGCTAAATCGGTTACAGAAACTCCGCGTGCTTGCATTAAGGTTGCAGTGGTTTCGCCAACAGCAAAAAAACTTACATCGCTTGGCAATTGTGGCCAATAATTTTCCAGCCATTCAAAGCCATAGCTGACGGCATTTTGGCTTACGAAAATAACTTTACGGTATAAATCAAAATCCAGAATATGATTTTTTATGGCTTGTACTTGCGCATCATTTTGCACGGGCACAATATCCAGTAGTGGTATTAGTGAAACATTTGCGCCTAAGTTAATCAGGCGCTTTGCCCAAGGTTCAGCTTGCGCAAGCGGACGAGTCACTACTATGTGTAAGTCTTGTAAATCAGCCACTATTTTTTCACGCTCATGACTATTTTATTGCTGCTTCACTACTGCTATTCAGCTGCTTGATAGACCTCGGCCAAAATTTTATCGGCACCTGCGGCCAATAGTGTGTTTGCCAAGGTTATGCCCATTGCCTCGCCATCATCCACGCCGCCGCGAATATCATTGCGCAGCATTTGTGTACCATCAATTGAGCCGACTAAACCGCGCAGCCATAAACCACCCTCGCTATGAATGGCGTAGCAGGCGATAGGCACCTGACAGCCCCCTTGCAAATGTTTATTCATTGCGCGCTCAGCAATAACTTGTTGCGCTGTTAGTGTGTGATGCAGCGGCATTAATAGTGCGCGAGTAGCGGCATCAGCAAGGCGACATTCAATCCCTACTGCGCCCTGGCCACCGGCAGGTAAGGATTGCTCGACACTAAGATGCGAACTGATACGCGCACTCAAACCCAAACGAATCAAACCAGCGGCGGCGAGGATAATGGCATCGTACTCGCCAGCATCGAGTTTTTGTAAGCGCGTCTGCACATTTCCACGTAAAAATTTAATGTTTAAATCAGGTCGCAGCTCAAGCAGCTGACATTGGCGGCGTAAACTGGAAGTTCCCACCAAACTACCTTTTGGTAAATCATCCAGGCTGGCAAAACGATTAGAGACAAACGCATCGCGCGCGTCTTCACGTGGGCAGATCACGGCAAGCCCAAGCCCTGCAGGGAAATCCATTGGCACATCTTTCATCGAATGCACCGCGATATCCGCTTCATTTGCCAACAAAGCCTGCTCCAACTCTTTCACAAACAAGCCCTTGCCGCCTACTTTTGCTAAGGGTACGTCGAGAATTTTATCGCCCTTGCTGGTGAGCGGCACTAACTCAATGCTGAGTTGTGGGTAATGTTTGAGCAATTCGGCTTTAACGTATTTTGCCTGCCATAGGGCAAGTAGACTTTTACGCGTAGCGATGCGCAGAATTTGTTGGGTTGCGGACATAAAATCATCACTTGACTAGAGGAGATGTAGATGGATTCATAAAGGAAGGCATGATACCACTGTGAACAAGTTTGTACTCTGGGGCTGGGCAACACTATCGCTATATTGTTTCTATTCATTGTTGCTATTCATTGTTCCTCTTCGCTAAATCCTTCACAATCGACGTTTAACGTAAAACCGTTCCCTTAAAACATTCCTTTAAAGCTATCCTTTAAAACTATGGTAATGCGCTAACGCTATGGCCAATAAAACACCAGACGACAATTTGTTCTTGCAGCAAATGCAAAACGTAAAACCGATTAAGGTTGACCCTAAGGTTACCTTGGCGTCAGCACATCAAGATAAAACCAATACGGAAAAACGTCGTCAGGTAGCAATTGCAGAGTTGGCAAAAGATAAAAATTTTCTTTCTGGTGAATATATAGAACCGTTGGCCCCACTGGCCATTTTAGAATTCAAGCGCGATGGTGTACAGCTGGGTGTGTATCGAAATTTGCGCTTAGGGAAATATCAAATTGATGCACGGTTGGATTTGCATCATATGACTGTCGAGCAAGCACGTGCGGCGGTATTTCAATTTATTAAAGACTGCATGACTTACGGTATTCGCTGCGCGTTAATTGCTCACGGAAAAAGCGAAGGCCGCGAGCAGCCCGCACAATTGAAAAGTTGCATCGCGCATTGGTTGCCCCAGTTCGATAATGTGTTGGCTTTTCATTCGGCACAGCCACGGCACGGTGCAAGTGGAGCGACTTATATTCTATTGCGAAAATCTGATAAATTAAATAATGAATAAAATTGAAGTATTGAGAGCAGACTATAAAAATCCAAAACACGGATCTGCTATTGGCTATCTTCTCGATAGTTATGCAACTGATCCCATGGGTGGTGGC
>JAYTSJ010000133.1:0-7068 GCA_043745725.1 Gammaproteobacteria bacterium
CGGAATTTCAAAATCAATTAATTCGCCAACTTTGACAGGTTTACTAGTCAAAAAGCTTAACCCGCCTGAGCTTAAATTTTGCGCTTTCGTATCACCAATAATACGCTCGCCCGATAATACATTTATAGGTATGGAAGTGGGGTGTCGAATATAGTTACGCATAACATACTCCTTGCAACATACTGTCTTGAGTATAGATCCACATCTCAAAATCATCTAAGTATCAAACGGCATAAATCAGACTCATCATCCAATAGAAATCTGCTAACTAAAACCATGAACACCGGATATTAGCGGGCACTGCTCATTAATCTACCAAACGCAACCCACTAATATCCGGTGTTAATGGTTTCACTTGTGGCTTAATTTGCCCTAAATCTGCACCCGCAGGGGCTAAGCTAACATCAAGAATATGAATAACAGGAGAAAGGGAAATTTCTTTTTCGTCAGCATCAATCATATCGGCACCCAACTCAGCAATATCCCAATCACCAACGTCAATCTCTACTAGAGGTAAAGCAACTTTTTCTTCGGCACGAACTAAATCTGCACCGACTTCTGCAAGCCTAAAATCAGGCACTATTACCGGCGCAGTAATTGCTGGCGCTTGTTCACTCACATCTAATAAATTACCACCTTCCGGGCGCAAACTAATTGCACTAGTGTCAATATTACTTTGCACAACTGCAGGCTTATCCGTTACCGGCAATAAATAGGTACCAACAGGTGCCAGGCTCCAATTGCCAATGGTTTGCGTCTGCGGAGCCTGCTGTTCAGGGGTTTTATTGGTTGCAGGAGGGATTGCAGTTGAAGCAGCAGTTGCCACTGGCTTATTTATTACTGGCGCCACTACAGCAGCATTAACACTGGCGACCAACTCAACTTGAGCGCCAGCATTAATAAGGGCATCTCGATATTTTTGCGCGCTACTCAAATCTAAACTGCGCTTAAGTGGAACAGGTCTGCCACTAAACAATGAATCAATTTTTGCAGCATCGGCTTTGAATAGTTGTTGTAACCGCAATTTCACATCCGCTAATTGCTGACCAAGAACAATATCACCACGAAAAATAATGTCGTATTGTTGTTCACTCATGGCATTTATCTCTTTCTATGTTGGTGAAAGCATAGCAGTAGGCAGAACGTGAGCGTAGATCAAGTATTCAGATCGTATATTTTAGCGATATAAAAAATATTGGATGGAACAAAATAATCTCATTCCACAATGGCAATTGATCAATGAACCTCCATACTTGAAATCAGTTCTCTGAGAACTTGTCTCTTGAGACACCGTATTTTTCGTAAAGGACATCGCCACAATGAATAGCATGTATCAACGCAAGATTGTTGTTGATGGCCACCTCGCTGAAGTGGCTAATGTACAAACCAAAGTCGAACAAGATATAGATTTCTTACAAAGTCGTATTTCACTCATGCAAAAACAATCCACACCTAACCAGGTAGTGATTGAAATTTATGAAAATATGTTACGCAGCCGCAAGGCTGTTTTATCCTGGTTGCAGGATGGCAGCCAAGGCGAACCAATAGCACAAATATCTTAATAAAATATCCAGCTTTCAGTTTAGTCATCCAACAATTGATGATCCATATTGAATGCTGGCTCCGCAACAATAGGATGACCAATAACTTTTGCGGGCACACCAGCTACAGTAGTGTGCGCCACAACAGATTCTAAAACCACACTTCCCGCGCCAATTTTCGCACCTTCGCCTATATCAACATGCCCGAGAATTTTAGCACCGACACCAATTAATACGCCACTGCGAACAATCGGGTGACGTTGACCTTTATTACAGCCACTACCACCAAGAGTAACGCCATGCAGAAGCGAAACATTGTCTTCTATAATTACCGTCTCACCCATTACCACACCCGTGGCATGATCGATCATTATACCTTTGCCGATACGCGCACCCGGGTGAATATCCACATCAAATTGTTGTGAGATTTGATTTTGTAAAAACAATGCAAGACATTCGCGACCTTGTAGCCATAACCAGTGCGCAATACGATGCGACTGCAATGCTTGATAACCCTTAAAAAATAATAACGGCATACTATACGTATTGCATGCAGGATCGCGTTCACGATGCGCACTAATATCCGCACGCATGGCAACTTCAATAGAGGCATCAGCAGACATGGCGGCAATAAGAATTTCGCGAATCATTAACGCGGGCATTGCCTGGCTATCTAATTTATTGGCCAAGTGAAAACTAATAGCCGCCGAAAACGTATCATGATTTAAAATAGTCGCATGATAAAAGCTTGCTAATATGGGTTCAGTAATACTAGCTTGCGCTGCTTCAGCACGAATGATTTCCCATACATCTATAGTCTGTGAATTATTCATAAAGGCTATTTGCTTTAAACACCATTGGTTTTATTAAGTATTAAAGGGATTAACTCATTCATATGATAAAAATATTCCACATCCATTTTTATCATTTCTGGCAACAAAAAATTTTCGCGACCATTTTCATTGGGCGGGCAGTAAGCTAACGCACGCATATTAGCAGCACGTGCTGCAATAATACCAGTAAGTGAATCTTCTACCACTATTGTTTGCTCGGCGGCAATGCCCATAGTTTTTGCCGCATGTAAAAACAAATCAGGCGCAGGCTTCCCGCGCGTCACATCTTCAAAACTAAAGACATTACCCTTTACATAATGCAATAAATTAGTTTTAACTAAAGTAAGTGCCATTTTTTCATGCCTTCCATTTGATGCAACACAAAATGGAATTTTTTGTTTTTGTAGCGTTTGCAATACTGTTTCAACACCAACAACCGAGTCTAACCGGTGTTCACATGCAACCATAGTTTGCAATTGCACATATCGCCAAAAATCTTTACCTTTTTGTTGACGTTCTTCCTCGCTTAAATTTTGCCAATGTAATTTTTCCGTTAACTCATCAGTAATCATACTAATGCAATCAGCAACTGATTTTCCGCGATACGCCTCCAAAGAATAGTGCGCGTTCACATGAATACCGTACTTTTCACTTAAACATTCTGCAAACACTTGAGCCGACAATACTTCGCTGTCCACCAAGACGCCGTCACAATCAAAAATTACTAACATATAATGTAAGACTCTTTCGAAAAATTTTTATTCACAATTGGATTTTTATTAACCTGTTTTTCTATTAATCAGCATTTCTATTAATAGCGGGATAAGGTGTTGCCAATAAAATTAAAAAACCCACTACCAAAAATACAATTAATGCGCTCATACCAATACGCGCCGAATGAGTGAATAACGTGATACTCGCAACTGACATGGGCGCGAAAAATGAGGTTGCGCGACCTGATAAAGCATAGATGCCAAAAAATCGACCGGCTTCTTCAACATCAACACTACGCGCCAAATAAGAACGCGACGATGCCTGTGCCGGACCAAATACCAAACCAATTAATAAACCGAAAACGATATAAGCTTTTTCGGCGGCAGTGCCAAATAAACCACCAGAATCAGCCATTGATAAAGGCAACAGCCCAAATAAAGTATAACCAGGGCCCGTTGAAATAATCCCCAAAGTAGCAATAATCAAACATACGAGGCTGATGCTCACGACTTTTTTGGAACCCATATGGTTATCCATTTTGCCTGCAAAATAACAACCTACAATCGCAACAATTAATAATGAAATTCCATAGATACCCATTTCGACTGTTTGCCAGCCAAACATACCCGCTGCGAAAGTTCCACCCAACGCCAACAAACCGTTAACGCCGTCTTGATAAATCATTCGCGCAATTAAAAAACGTAACATAGACGTGCGTGTTTTTAATTCACCCAATGTACTTTTTAATTCAGCTAATCCAGTGGTAATTGCATACTTCAGAGACACGTCTTTACTCGTATCCGGCGTGAAGACAAACATAGGGATAACAAAAATAAAATACCAAAGTGCAGAAAATGGCCCGGCAATGCGCGCATCTTCACCCAGCATTGGATTTAATCCAAACCATGGTTTTAAACCGATTAAAGTTTTACCTGTAGTTGGGCTAGCAGCCAACAATAATAAAACTGCAAATAGTGCAATCAAACCGCCGACATAGCCCAAACCCCATGCCATATTTGAAACACGCCCCACGTCAGCCTTATCCACTAAACGCGGCATCATGGAATCATTAAACACTATGGAAAATTCAGCAGCGATTGTTGCCAAAACAATTAGCAACATGGGCAACCACAGCGCCGAACCAGGCGCGGCAAACCATAGCAAACCAAGTGCTGTAATTTGAATAATAGCAAAAAAACCAATCCATTTTTTGCGTGCTCCAGATACATCAGCAATAGCACCTAGTACTGGCGATAATAACGCAATAATAAATCCGGAAATAGTGATGGTATAACCCCACGCTGCTTGTCCAGCCGCAGGATCATTAACTAAACGTGATACGAAATAGGGGCCAAAAATAAAAGTAATCACTACCGTAAAAAATGGTTGTGCGGCCCAATCAAAAAACATCCAGCTAACAATGGCACGTTTCTTTACAGGTGGTAATACTTGATGATTACTCAATACACTTTCCTTTTTCACAATAAGGCTGAATAAAACGCTGATAAATTTCACTCAGGTTTTCCAACAGAGTTTCTTTTAATGCGATGTCAGAAATCTGGATTTGCGCACGAACTATAGCTTCACTCATTTGCGCCGCGTACACATTCGCAACCGGAGCATAACTCAAGTGCCATGGCTCAGCGGCTACTGCGCCAACTCCATCACAAAAGGGACGAAAAAAACCGCGCGAGCAATTCATTAATTCTGCGTTTAACCAATAATGAAACGCTGCAAACGGCCCGTCTCCTTGTGTTTCTGCAAGCGTAAGTTGCAAAGCATAATTTGCATCCATACGCGATGTATCATACACATCAAGATCAGTACCCCAATGATGGCGCGATGCTCCTGGCAAAGCAGACCAACGCAAAATAGCGAAGATTTTTTCTTTGTCATTAAGTAACGTAACATCTACAAGTTCACCATTTGCATCTAATACGGGGCGCAAGCCATTCGCTTTGTTGTTCCAAATTAGCAATTGTCGTGCAAAATCTCGATAACTGCTCGCCACCTGCAAGTTAAATCCTGACGCCTTCGCAGCTGCAGCCAACTCCTGCAATGGCGCTACCGCACGCGGGTGCAACACACAGTTAAAATCTGACACTGAAATTAACCCTGTCCCTACTACTCCCAATAACAATTCTGGCGTAATTACTTGAACAACAGGTTCAGTCATCTAACTCCTCCAAAAACTTATCAATAACCAGATATAAATAGCGAATGTTAATATTTGCGCCATTTTTATGGATATTTTGATCTATTTGATCTACTAGTAAACATTTTAATTGCGCCTAATAATTTACAGAGTAATATGGTCTACTGCTATAAATGGACATTTTATCGCAACAGGAACAATAATCATAACTTAGTTCAAAGCGGGAATTTCATGCAAACCCATCATAGTGAATTACTTCAGTTAAAAAATCTTGGTATGGCTTCTGTCAATATTCTTCATGCCGTCGGCATAAATACCTATGCAGATCTGAGTAATGTTGGTGCCGTTGAAGCCTACCGTCGAATAATAGCGCGCGATATTAACGTTTCTAAGGTCATGCTCTATGCCTTGCAGGGAGCATTACTGAATATCCATTGGAATGATCTTTCTCCAGACATGAAACTAGAGTTAGTTAACGCAGCAGAACATGGTTACAGTAACGATCAAGAACAAGCCATTGCATAGGCGCTACTCTGCACGTTAAGACACATATTTTTGGGGGACACCCAGTTACACTTTGCAAATAAGTGTTGCTTGGCGAGGATATATGCATTTATTGACCAAACAATCTGACCATATTATTGATCTCGCAATTAAATGCCGAGGCTTGACCGACGTACTGCTTGAAAATATTTTACCCTGCGCACCACCACTAGAATTCAATGCAAGCTCTGATATTTTTGCTGATCAACCCACCACAAAACTATTTCGCCTTGCAGAAGGCCAAGTCTTTCATAGCGTGCGCAACAAAATAGTAACCGTGTTTGATGAGGGGGATTTAATTGGTCTCGCGCGCGCGCTCAACCTGAATGAAGGAGTATTTAGCTGTAATAGCGCCGTAGTTCTGCTTCCATACCAACGCGATGAACTGATTGTTCATGTTAATGCCAATACTAAATTACAAAAAAATTGGGCCTATTACCTAACCTGCACCTTTAGTTTTTATCAGCAAGCATTAGCACAAGAGCTGCGTACCGAATTCCGCCCCCATGCGGGCTTTCTGCACTTTAACGCTGGCGATACTATCATCCAACAAGGCGATACAGCCGACAGAGTTTACACCTTGCTGGAAGGCAATGCCGATGCAGTTTGTGATGGAAAAAAGGTAGGTGATATCCACACAGGTGAAATTTTCGGAGCGCTTGCAGTATTTACTCGCCAACTGCGGATTGCCTCTGTTATTGCAACTAGCGACTGCATGGTGCTGGCCGTACGAAAAGAAGAATTTGTGGATTTAATTGACTATCAGCCCCAAATTTGTATGAGGCTAATTGAAGAGATGGCAGAAAAAATCAATCAATTGAACAACCAGCTCCTTACCAAAGCTTAACTACTAAGAACTACTAAGAGCTACTAAGAACTATTAAGAGCTACTTTGTAGCAGAGACCACACAACCCAGGCCACCTCATTGAGTGGCCTTTTTTATTTCTTTTTCTTTGTCACCAATCAACACAATCATTGAATTTCACCAAAACGAACCTATATAGGCTTAAGCTGTAAGATTACGGCTAAGCTGTACTCACTGCTATGTTCATTTTTAGGAGAAATTATCGTGCAACGCATTATTCTATTTTTGTTAACCAACATCGCCATTATGTTGGTGCTCAGTATTGTTGTTAATGTTTTGGGCGTAAACAGGTTTATCAGCCATGGTCAAATGAACCTACAAAGCTTATTAATATATTGTGCAATATTTGGTTTTGCGGGATCGTTTATTTCTCTCTTCATTTCTAAATGGATGGCTAAACGCACCATGAATGTTGA
>JAYTSJ010000134.1:0-7662 GCA_043745725.1 Gammaproteobacteria bacterium
GCATTAGTGACATCAAAGCTCACCCAACCCAAACCATCCAGCCAAATATCTGCCCACGCATGACTAGAAGCGTGATCGGTATCGCCCGGGTAAATATAACCACTAACATAACGTGCTGGTAAATCCAGCGCACGACAGCACGCAATAAACACATGCGCATGATCTTGACAAACACCCGCACCCACTGCCAAAACTTCAGTGGCGGTACTAAATACGTGGCTAGTACCAGGCAAATATTTTATTGCTTTCTGTATCTGATTAATGAGCGCAAACATCGCATCGATCGAACCCACTTTAGATTTACCTAAACGTGGATGGTAGACCGAACTCGCCAACTCAAGCATTGCATTATTAGCAGTGGTAAGGCGTGTAGGTTGTAAAAAAGCCAGCAAAGGAACCTCACCGCCATCTGAAGGTAAATGTGCATTTTCACGCGCTATTTGCACTTGCCCCGTCACCGTAATACGAATTTCATCATGCGGTTGATCAAGCACAAGAATATGACCGACATTGCCGTAAGCATCTTTATGCCGTTGATAAGTGCCCGGCGTATCTATTTTCCAATTGAACGCTTGTTGTTGCGTTTCATAGCGCGGTGTTAAACGCAAATGCTGAATGGTGTAGTCCACCGGTGAAGAATAACGATAAAGCGTTTCGTGATGAATATTGAGTAGCATAATGTTTAACTCCGTTTACTAACCTGGAAAAAATTAGTTACCGTTTCTTTCAATACAATAAATTAAGCCGCACGCATGGGTAATAAAAAATCATGACTTATGCGCATACCTAAATCATAAACACGCTCTTGAAATTTCTCTAAATAAGGATGCAAACCTTCGGCTAATATTTCTTCGATATCAGCGTAACGTAATTGCGCACTTAATAGCCCCGCCAAACGTTGTGTTTCTTTCGAATTACGATTAGCCAATTTTTCTAACATGGATTCCACTTCGATAATGCAAGCATTGAGCGAACGCGGCATATCTGCGCGGGTAATTAATAGATCTGCCACGCGACTGGGTGAAACAGAACCGCGATAACCGCGACGATAAATTTCAAATGCCGACACTGAACGCAACAGTGCACCCCACTGATAATAATCAGCAGATGTGCCGGGCGCTTCGCCCTCCGAAATCATGTAATATTTCACATCCAATAAACGTGCCGTACTATCTGCCCGCTCTATGTAAGTTCCCAAGCGAATAAAATAAAATGCTTCATCGTGCAACATGGTGCCAAAGGTAACTCCACGAGACAGTGACGAACGGGTTTTTACCCATTCGAAAAATTCTGTTAATTCTTCCTCACGCAAATTATGTTTACTAATTTTTAACATTTCTAACCAGGTTGTATTGATCGTTTCCCACATTTCTTGCGTGAGAGTTCCGCGCACTGCGTGCGCGTTTTCGCGCGCACTTTTCAAGCACGAAAAAATAGACGATGGATTATTCGGATCAAACACCATAAACGCTAATACTTTTTCTGCCGTAACCTCATGATAAGCTTGCACATAGGATGGCAATTGATCATGACATAAAAGTGCAGCTTGCCAATTGCGCGCGGCACTTTCCACGGTTTGTGGCACTAGCGAGGTTTGCCAGGTTATGTCGAGCAGCCGCGCCAGGTTTTCCGCTCGCTCTATGTAACGAGCTAACCAAAATAAATGATCTGCAGTACGTGATAACATAATTATTTACCTCTCGAGAACCCAAGTATCTTTTGTACCACCACCTTGCGATGAATTAACTACGAGCGAGCCTTCACGCAATGCCACGCGAGTTAAGCCACCCGGCACCATGCGAATTTCTTTACCCGATAAAACAAAAGGCCGTAAATCTATATGCCGTGGCGCAATGCCGGAGTCGACAAATATCGGGCAAGTCGATAATGCTAAAGTAGGTTGTGCAATATATTTCGCTGGGTTTGCTTTTAAATGCACGCGAAATTCTTCAATCTCAGCTTTGGTCGCCGCCGGCCCCACGAGCATGCCGTAACCACCGGCACCGTGAGTTTCTTTCACAACTAATTTACTTAAATTATCCAACACATAGGCCAGCTCTTCCGGCTTGCGACAAAGATGAGTTGGTACATTATTTAAAATAGGTTTTTCACCTAAGTAAAAACGAATCATTTCCGGTACGTAAGGGTAAATGGATTTGTCATCCGCAACACCGGTGCCAATTGCATTCGCGAGCGTGACGCGACCAGCGCGATAGACGGATAACAAACCGGCAACACCGAGCATTGAATCCTGCCGAAATGCGAGCGGATCTAAAAAATCATCATCAAGGCGACGATAAATAACATCAACACGTTTTGGCCCTTGCGTGGTACGCATAAATACTGATTCATCGCGGACAAATAAATCGCGGCCTTCCACTAATTCAACACCCATTTGTTGTGCTAAAAAAGCATGTTCAAAATAAGCTGAATTAAAACTGCCAGGCGTCAGCACAACTACCGTAGGATTATCGACGCCTTGCGGCGCGCATAACTGCAAATTGTCCAGCAACATATCCGGATAATGTTCAACTGGTGCAACAGCATGTTTGGAAAATAATTCCGGAAATAAACGCATCATCATTTTGCGATTTTCAAGCATGTAAGACACGCCAGAGGGCACCCGTAAATTATCTTCTAATACATAAAATTCACCTTCACCCGCACGCACCATATCAATACCGGCAATGTGCGCATAAATTTGATTGGGAACATCAATACCTTGCATTTCCGGGCGATATTGTGCGTTACGCAGTACTTGATCAGCAGGCACTAAACCTGCGCGCAAAATTTCTTGTGAATGATAAATATCGTGAAGAAATAAATTTAATGCACGCACGCGTTGCGCCAACCCCTTCTCCAACACACTCCATTCATTCGCGGGAATAATACGCGGCAATAAATCAAACGGAATTAAGCGTTCGGTACCTTCTTCTTCACCATAAACTGCAAAGGTAATACCCATACGATGGAAGGTTAAATCAGCCTCCGCTTTTTTTCGCGCTAACCTGTCGCCGGGTAAAGCATCTAACCAGTGTCCATAGTGCTCATAGTGAGAGCGATTTTTTTTCGCAGCAGACAACATCTCATCAAAAAAAACCGGTTTAGACATTCGCACACCCTAACAACTTATTATTTGGTCAATTAAGTGGAGCGAAATGTGTGCCAACAAATTGCGGCTTTTTCAGGTATTTATTACGACAAGTGCACCAACAAAAAGCAGGTGCGCTTAAAGCTACATGATTAACGTCCGTAATGACGCAGTAGAAAAAAGCCACCAAATATCCGTCTCAAGCCTTCGGCCCTTTGAGGGCTGACGAATCTCCCTATAAAATGCTATAGTGCGCGCCTTTTTAATACACACTAAATCTTCGTTAAGGCTCACTGTGGCCACCAGTGGAATCTGTAAAAACTCATGACTCAAGCTCGCCAAAATCCAGCTCGCAAAATACTCGTTACCAGCGCATTGCCCTATGCCAATGGCTCCATCCATTTAGGCCATTTGGTAGAATATATTCAAACCGATATTTGGGTGCGTTTTCAAAAACTGCGCGGTGCAGATTGTGTTTATGTTTGTGCAGATGATGCCCACGGCACAGCCATTATGTTAAAAGCTGAGCAATTGGGTCTCAGCCCTGAGCAACAAATAGCCAATGTAAAAGCGGAGCATGAGCAGGATTTTGCAGCGTTTAATATTGCCTTCGATAATTATCACTCGACTCATAGCGAAGAAAATCGCGAATTATCGAACATGATTTATGAGCGTTTAGTGGCCAATAAGCACATAGCCACGCGCAGTATTACCCAAGCTTACGACCCTGAAAAACAATTGTTCCTGGCCGACCGGTACATCAAAGGCACTTGCCCCAAATGCAAAAGCGAAGACCAATACGGCGATAACTGCGAGAAATGCGGCGCTACTTATTCGCCTATGGATTTGCTCAATCCCAAGTCGGAAATTTCTGGCGCAACACCCATCGCTAAAGATTCACAACATTTCTTTTTTACATTGCCTGCTTTCAGTGATTTTTTAAAAGGCTGGACCCGTGCTGGCCACCTGCAAGATGAAGTCGCTAACAAAATGGCTGAATGGCTGGATGGTGGTTTACAAGAATGGGATATTTCGCGCGATGCGCCCTACTTTGGCTTTGAAATTCCCGGCCAACCCGGTAAGTATTTTTACGTGTGGCTGGATGCGCCCATAGGCTATATCGCCAGCCTTAAAAACTTACTGGATAAAACGGGGGGCGATTGGCAAGAATACTGGAAGCCAGATTCCACCGCTGAGGTTTACCATTTTATCGGTAAAGACATAGTCAACTTCCACGCCCTGTTTTGGCCGGCAATGTTGCACTCAGCCAAGTTACGCACGCCCACTAAAGTTTGCGTGCACGGTTTTTTAACCGTTAATGGCACAAAAATGAGCAAATCACGCGGTACTTTTATTAATGCGCGAACTTATTTAGATCATTTAAACCCTGAATATTTACGCTATTACTTTGCCGCCAAACTCACCAGCAATGTGGACGACATTGACCTTAACCTGGAAGATTTTATTCAGCGAGTGAACAGCGATCTAGTCGGCAAAGTTGTAAACATCGCCAGTCGCACGGCTAAATTTATTAACAATGCTGGCGGCTTGCTCGCCACTGAAATTGCTGACGTCGCTTTGTGGCAAAAATGTGTAGATGCTGGCGAAATCATCGCGGCACTTTACGAAGCTCGCGACTACAGTAAAGCCATGCGCGAAATCATGGCACTGGCAGATGCTGCCAACGAATACATCGCTATACAAGAGCCGTGGAAGCTAGCAAAACAAGCCGGCAGCGAAGCGCAAACTCAAGCCGTTTGTACACAGGGCATTAATATGTTCCGCGCGATTCTCACTTATTTAAAACCCGTAGTACCAAGCCTGACAGCTGATGCAGAAGCCTTTTTAGGTGAAACCCTGAGCTGGCATGCACCAATCACTTTTCGCAGCGGTAACAAGATTAATGAATTCAAACCGCTACTAACTCGCGTGGAAAAAGACAAGGTAGATGCCATGACGGAAGCCAGTAAAGAAGCCCTTGCTGCAACAGTGCCAAAAACAATTGAAACTCAAATAAAATCTGCAATGGAACCTATAGCCGCCGAAATAGATTTTAATGATTTTGCTAAAGTAGATTTGCGTGTTGCGTTAATTGCTAATGCGGAACATGTAGAAGGGTCAGATAAATTATTGCGTTTAACGTTAGATTTAGGTGGTGAAACCCGCAATGTTTTCTCTGGCATTAAAAGCGCTTACGATCCAAAAGATTTAATCGGCAAACTAACCATCATGGTCGCCAATCTCAAACCGCGCAAAATGAAATTTGGCATGAGTGAAGGCATGGTGCTAGCCGCAGGCCCAGGCGACAAAGAAATTTATTTGTTAGAACCGCATGCTGGCGCCAAACCAGGGCAGCGAGTGATGTAAAAAAGTGATGCGATGAAAAGGTAAGACTATGCACTTCAACGAATTTTTTATGATTTTGCTCAGCACAATTTTTGTAAATAATTTTGTGTTGGTGCAGTTTTTGGGTTTATGCCCCTTCATGGGGGTTTCGAACAAACTTGAGAGCGCTATTGGCATGGGCGGCGCCACGACTTTCGTGATGACGCTTGCTTCCGTTTGCACTTATCTCGTTGACCACTGGATTCTCGCACCGCTGGGCCTGGAGTATTTGCGCACTATCGCTTTTATTTTAGTGATTGCTGCCGTAGTGCAATTCGTAAAAATGTTTATGGAAAAAACCAGCCCATTATTGTATCGCGTACTCGGCGTGTTTTTACCCTTGATCACCGTGAACTGCGCAGTGCTCGGAGTAGCGTTATTGAATACACAGAAAACTCACAATTTCTTTGAATCTACCATGTACGGTTTTGGTGGCGCAGTGGGGTTTGCAATGGTGTTAATTTTATTCTCTGCGATGCGTGAACGCTTGGCCGCAGCAGATGTGCCATTACCGTTTAAAGGTGCAGCCATAGGTATGATTACCGCGGGTTTAATGTCGTTGGCGTTTATGGGTTTTACAGGACTTGCTACATTTTAGATGTAACCTAATTTCTAATACTTTAACTTTTATCACTTTAATTTCTATCACTTAAATTTAGCTATTTGAATTTTCTTAACTTATGTTCGAACTAATTTCCCAATATCCCTTCCTCGCCGCCTTAATCGCGTTGGTGGGTTTATCACTCCTCTTCGGCGCGATTCTCGGCTTTGCCGCAGTGCGTTTCAAAGTTGAAGGCAATCCAATTGTTGATCAGATCGACACCATTTTACCGCAAACGCAATGTGGCCAATGCGGCTACCCCGGCTGTCGTCCCTATGCGCAAGCAATTGTAGATGGTGATGCCATTAACAAGTGCCCACCCGGAGGTCAAAGCACGATTAATGCGTTGGCAGATTTGTTGGATGTGGAAGCACCTGCACTCGATGCTGAACACGGTACTGAATCTGAAGTGAAAAAAGTTGCGTTTATCCGCGAAGCAGAATGTATTGGTTGCACTAAATGTATTCAGGCTTGCCCAGTAGATGCGATCCTCGGCGCCGCTAAACAAATGCATACCGTGATTGCCGACGAATGTACCGGTTGTGATTTGTGTGTTGAACCCTGCCCGGTGGATTGTATCGACATGATTCCGGTGGACAGTTCAATCAAAAACTGGACGTGGAATATGCCCGCACCACTGCAATTAATTGCTAGTGATAGACAAGATTTGTCTTCTGAGGCAGCGTAGCAATATGACAAACATGAGCAACATTATTAAATTATGGGAAATGCCCGGCGGTATTCACCCGCACGAAAACAAACAACAATCTATGCAATTGCCACTCGGGCAATTGCCACTTCCACCACAACTATTTATTCCATTGAACCAACATATTGGCGCACCGGCAAAACCAGTCGTTAACCCAGGTGAGCCCGTTTTAGCAGGGCAATTAATTGCGGCAGCAGACGGTACTTTTAGCGCAAACGTTCATGCCTCAAGTTCAGGTATTGTCAGCGCGATCACGCAACATGCTTTACCACATCCATCCGGAATGAGTGGCGATGTAATTGTAATTGATACTGATGGAAAACATGAATGGATTGCACTTGAGCACTGTGAAGATTATTTGGCGTTGGATGGACTAGTATTACTCGAAAAAATTCGCAACGCAGGTGTTGTAGGCTTAGGTGGCGCTGGCTTTCCCACTGCGGTAAAACTCCATACTAAATCAAATTTAATGATTGATACGCTAGTGATTAATGGCGCCGAATGCGAACCTTACATCACGGCTGATGACATGCTGATGCAAGTGCGTGCTGATGAGATTATCGCAGGCACATTTTTATTAAGCTACATTCTGCACCACCCAAAACGTTTGGTCATTGGTGTTGAAGACAATAAACCTGAAGCTATTGCTGCCCTGCAACGCGCAGTACAAAATTATTCAGGAAAAAAATCTGCACAAGATGCAGAGATAGAAATTGCTAGCATCCCCACTAAATATCCATCAGGCGGCGCCAAACAATTAATTCAAATTTTAACGGGTCGTGAAATTCCGAATGGCCATCACTCCGCCGACATTGGGGCAATTTGCGTTAATGTTGCTACCGCTGCAGTTGCTTATCGCGCTGTGCACTTTGGTGA
>JAYTSJ010000135.1:0-41850 GCA_043745725.1 Gammaproteobacteria bacterium
ATAGCGCTATAGCGCGCCAGAACTCGTTTGACATTGCCATCCAAAATTGCCGCGCGTTGCTGAAAGGCAATACTGACAATTGCACCGGCGGTAGAGCGACCAATACCGGTTAATTCACTTAAGGATTCAACTGTCGCAGGAAATTCACCACCATGATGTTCGACAACGGCTTGCGCGCAGCGATGCAAATTCCGCGCGCGTGCGTAGTAACCCAAACCGGTCCACAAATGCAAAACCTGGTCAATAGGTGCAGCGGCAAGACTGTACACATCAGGGAATTGTGCGGTGAATCGTTCAAAATAAGGAATGACCGTGGCGACCTGAGTTTGCTGCAACATAATCTCAGACAACCACACGCGATAGGGCGTGATATTTTGCTGCCAGGGCAAATGTTTGCGACCGTTTTTATCAAACCACTTTAAAACGGATTTTGAAAATAAATTATTCATTGTGTTTCTTAAACAAGTTTTTGAGCAATGCTTTGGCTTTTTCTGCGCTACCTTCTCCACCTAATTTATCATCCAATTTTTTTATTAATTCCGCTTTTTTAGCATCGAGTTTTTCACCGTGCTTTTCACGCAATTTATATTCTGCATAATCTTTAACTAACGCCGTCAACGCATTTTTATCAGGACGACAATCTTTAGTGGGATTAATATTCGCAAATCCCCCCTTACAGCGCAACAACGACATGCCGCGCTCTACCCAGAAATTGCTACCAACACTGCAACTTTGTGCGCTGGCACTCGCGTCAGTAGCCGCTGCATCTTTTATTAATTTCAGCGGCAACAAGAAATCGTATTCTTGATTGGCAAGATTCACTTTTCCGCTAGCATTTAACGATAATTTTTCAACACCCGCATTAAATGTTTCTATGGTGACGATGCGTTTAGCGACGGTTATTTTGCCAGATAACTCACGTAACTCGGTATACGCATCCCACACTTTTTCTGGCGTTTCTACTTTGTTTACCACATTCACCAACTTACAAAATTGCTGTTCGATATTCAGAGGCGCCAAGCGTATTTTGGCGCCCGAAAAATTTGCAGTGCCGGTAAGCGATTCCATCATTTGCTTCATCGACACCCCACTGGCTTGACCGCTGGCATTGGCATGAATAGCCCCCGAAAGATTCAAATCTTTATCCATTTTTTTTGCTTTTAGTAAGGGAGCTAATTCGATACTTTTCAAAATCGCCTCAAATTTCATTTGTGCTGATGGGTTGCGCGCATCGACAATAGCGGATTCATGAATACTGCCACTATAAATATTAGCGTTGAGCAGCTGTTGAACAACACCATTTTTTGCTTCTACATCTAACTGCACCTTTTCCAGGGTTAGCGCAGAAAAAACAACTTTATTAAAACTTGTGGTAATTTCCGCATTCAGCGTACGCAGGAATTCAAGTGGCAAAAGCACATCATCGCCCGCAGCATTCGAAATCACTGCAGGCGCATTAGTTTCAATTGCTGTTTTTTCTGTTTCCGCTATTGATGTTTTCGATTCAGCTGCTTTTGTGTCGGCTGCTTCTGTTTCGATTTTTTTTGTTTCAGGGCTACTTGCATCAGAGCGGTTTATTTCTGAATTCGTTGCTACCGTAACCGGAGCCAAATAATCATCTGCATTTATTTCATCACCCTGCACGTTAAGTGTAAAGGCGCTGCCAGAGAAATCCGTCAGTGCAGCACTACCGTTAAGCGTCGTTTTATCAAGTTTTATTTGTAGCGCACTAAGCGCTAGCTGTGTTTTGTTGCCATCAAATTTACTGGCAATACTGACATCGTCCAGCGCTTTTTCGTTGGCAGTTTTTAACTGGCTGCCAAATGCGCTTAACAATTTTTTAGCATTAAATGATGGCAAGTTAAGCTCACCCTGGTAATGCAAGTTATCGCTGAGCCCATCAACCTCAAGTGAAAATTTCATTGCCACTGCGGCAGATGATTTATCAGCGATGTCGAGCTGCAAATTACCATCGCTAACAGTGAACGAATTTAAATCATCCCTCAGCATCATAGTGCCATGCAACTTGCTTTTAATAGTCAGTGGTGCAACAGCGTTTTTTATTTTACCAAGCTGCGCCAACCCTGAAAAGTTTACTGTAAAAGGATTGCCCTGCGTGTTTATTCCATCAATATTGAAATCAATATCAGTAAGTGCTAATCGTTGATTTTTTGTTTGATCGCTATAATTAATTACGCTGTGCTGCAGGCTGATTTTTTCAATCACTAAATATAAATTATTGCTCGTGATGCTTCCATCAGTATTTTTAGGAGATTTATCGACAAGCGGTTTATCAATAGCAGATTGAGTTGCAAATGATTTTTGTAAATCCTGCCAGTTACCCTTACCTTGCTCATCGACTATTAAATTAATTATCGCACCACCAACCAGCACATGCTTGACTTGAAAATCACCTCGCAGCAAAGGAATAACTGCAATCAAAAAGCTGGCTTTTTGTATTTGTGCAATGGGCAGCGTCGGAGCATTGTTGCTGGCAATATAGAGATCGTTCACAGCCAAACCTATACTCGGCCAGAATTGCCAATGCAAATCACCGCGCATTTCAAGCGTAATACCTTTGTCTTTTGCAAGCGCGGCAATGCGCGGCTTGAACATATTGGCATCAATCAACAAGGCCAAAATAATGATCGAGCTAATAAACAACCCGATAAAAAAACCAACAATTTTTAATGCACGTCTCACACAAAAAACCTCTCAATTCAACATTCCGCGAGTGTACTGGTAAAGCACAATTCTTGCGAAACAAAAACCCGAATACAATAAAGATTAAGGCGCCAAATAATCATAGCTCGCGTTAATTCAACTGGTGCTATCAGCTTCTGGTCGCTAGAATAGCGCCCTTTTCAAGCAATAATCTTTTTTCTCAGCAACAACCTATCTCACAAAAACTATAGAGACCAACTCATGGGCAATAAAACCGCGCTTTACAGTACCCATCAGGCCATGAACGGCAAACTGGTGGACTTTGGTGGTTGGGATATGCCCTTGCACTACGGCTCGCAAATAGAAGAACATCATAAAGTACGCCAATCATCCGGTATGTTCGACGTATCGCATATGACTGTAGTGGATGTGAAAGGTGCAGACGCAAAAGTTTATTTGCAATACTTATTGGCAAATGACGTCAGCAAAACTGAAACCCTGCTCGGCAAAGCCTTATATAGCGGCATGTTGAACCCACAAGGTGGGGTGATTGACGATCTTATCGTATACAACATGGGCAGTTGGTTTAGAACTGTGGTCAACTGCGGCACACGCGAAAAAGATTTGTCGTGGATGAACAAAGTAGCCGCCGATTTTCAAGTGGAACTGATTGAACGCGAAGACCTCGCGATGATCGCTATCCAAGGCCCCGAGGCTATCGCCCGCACCAACGCAGTGGTGAGCAAAGCGCGCGCCGCACTCATCGATAGCCTTGCGATATTTCAAGGCCTTGCGAATGACAGCTGGTTTATCGCCCGCACCGGTTACACAGGCGAAGACGGCCTGGAAATCATGTTACCCAACAGTGACGCGGTAGCGTTTTGGAATGCGCTTGCAGAGGCCGGTGTCGCACCTTGCGGCCTTGGCTCACGCGATACCTTGCGCCTGGAAGCCGGTATGAATCTGTACGGCCACGAAATGGATGACAGCATTTCCCCCCTTGTTGCCAATATGGGCTGGACTATTGCATGGCAACCGAGCGAGCGAAATTTTATTGGTCGCGATGTTATTCAAGCCGAAAAAATGGCTGGCGTAAAACAAAAGCTTGTAGGCTTGGTTTTGCGTGAACGCGGCGTATTGCGCGCCGAGCAGCTCGTCACAATCGAAGCCAACAGTGAAAAAGGTGTTATCACCAGCGGGACTTTTTCGCCTACTTTGGGCTATTCTATAGCACTGGCACGAGTACCAACTGGCGCCCTAACCGGCAGCCACTGTTTTGTAGAGATGCGCGGCAAGCAAGTTTTAGTTGACGTTGTGGCACCTAATTTTGTACGCAACGGCAAGCAAGTTTTTTAATACAGATTTATTAATAGAGACTTAAAGGAAAAATATCATGAGCGAAATTCGCAAAGAACTTAAATACCTCAGCAGCCACGAGTGGGCACGCGTTGAAGAAGACGGCACCGTCACCATCGGCATTACGCAACACGCCCAGGATGCGCTAGGCGATGTGGTTTATGTAGAAATGCCAGAAGTAGGCAGCACCGTTAGCATCGGTGAAGAAGCAGGTGTTGTGGAATCTGTTAAAGCCGCCTCCGATATTTACACCCTCGTCAGCGGTACCGTTGTAGCAATCAACGAAGCCCTGCAAGAGTCCCCGGAAACAGTTAACAGCTCACCTTACGACGACGGCTGGTTCTTTCGCGTTCAGCCTGACGATCTGGATGAATTAGATGAAGCCCTAAGCGCAGATGACTATCGCGAGTTGCTAGAAAGCGAAGAGTGATTGCGGTGAGGATTTTAAAAAAAACGCGACCATGCAGTTTGCATGGTCGCGTTTTTTTGTGGGTGATTTTTTATCGGCACTGCTCGATGGCACGCTGCTTGATCACTCTCATTCATTAACAACACTACAACGCAACTAATGAATGGCAATCACTCCACACAACCGCATCACCTAATTGACTAAAAATAATCGGTAAGGCATTTTTAGCTTTGGAGTGAATATCATGAAACAAAATTACACCGTGCCGCTTTATTAACATTAAAGTAATAATTCTATTTACCACTGCATTTGCGTCAACATGGCTATTCCAATCTTGAGAATCAATATTCCATAAGGCTACCTTTAAATGCTGCGCCTGAAAGAAAGTATTGCTATCCTCTTTTCGCTGCCCATAAGGTGGACGAAACAAAGGCAACAGATTATTTTTTTCAGCAGCCTCAGAGACCACCTTATTAGTATTGATTATAGACTCTTGCCACTGATCCCATTTAGCATGCGACTGATGCTCCCAACCGTGCAAAGCGACGCATTGCGATGCATAAAGTTTTTTAGCGTCCGCACTAGTTGTTGAATTAATACGATTTTGAAGATTGGCCCCTAATATAAAAAATGTTGCAGATTTTTTATATTCCTTTAGCATATTTAGCGTTTCATCCGTTGAACCATTTGCTTTAGTAGGGCCATCATCGAAGGTTAAATAAAACTTCTTATCACCAAGATTAGCGCCAGTCCATTCCTCGTCATTAAATATATCAATTTCACTGGTGACTTTTGGAAAAAGTGCAGCGAGACGCATTTGTTCAGCAATATAAGCATGAGTAAAACTTTCTAGGTTTTCTCTCCACGCCGAATATTTAATAGGAACATTGACTATTGCAGTATCCAGCTGTGCTAACAAGTCTTGCGGAGAATGAATATCAGACAGGCAGCTCCAATTGGATTTAGCACAACTTTTTGAACCATTGAGATAATTATTGAAGGTTAAAGAAAGTTCGTTATTGATCCATTTATTAACTGAAGTGCGATTAACACTTTTTATTTTAAATGCTGTCATTACCTCATCATCAGTCATCAATTGCATCGCATGTAAATTGCGTGCATAAATTAATTGCACTGCACGCGATGCACTGTCAAAACCTTCATCGGTATTAATGGCTTCCGCCCATAACTGACGATCTGCCGTGGCCACTACAGCAGGGCCGACTGGGTCGGCCACTGCAAATGATTCTAAAAGGCAGCCAAGTAGACCAAAAAAAACAATTGCGGGAAAAGATTTAACAGCGTGCATTATTGCGCGCCCTTATCAATCACGCGCTGAATTGCGGTGTCGTATACTGCATTAGCTTTTTCCTGTTTAGCATATTTATATTCGCGTAAGGCATCACTCCATTGCTCAGCAGTTTCGTAAATTCTACCGTTGTTATAGTGTGAACTTGCACGCACTGTAGGTGCACCAGGTCCGCTGGCCAACGCCAAAGCTTTACGATTAGCCCAAAGTGCCTCTGCAACACGACCAGCTTTTTGAAACGTTAAACCTAAATTGCTATAGGCCTGACCATAATTGCCGTTCAGCTCAATTGCAGCCTGAAATAAACGAATTGCGTCATCATAATTATTAGCATGAAATGCAGTTTCGCCTTGCGTATTTAATGCTTTTGCACTTGTTTGGCTTTCAGTGCCTGAAGAAACAACTTGCACCGAACTATTATTAATAACGCCCTGGAATTCTGCCGTCTGCAACCTATCGTGTGAAGCAACACTTTTAATGGTGTTAAAGTCTTGAAATTCGCCACCTTCGGTCACTGCAAAAATTGTCCATAAATTTCCCACTTTATTGGTAGGGACATAGTAGGTTTTAATTAAAGTTTGGCCGACATACACAAACACTTTTGCACCACTATTCGAAAGCATCGAGGACGTTGAATTACCACCATTAGTATAATCATGCACGGCGTAAACATATTTTTCACCATCATGTTTACGCTGTAATGTAATAGTTTCTGGGCCGTAGCTCGTTGTATCATCGACATCTAGCTGAGCGTCAGCGCCTTGCATATGTGAAAAATAAATGTGGTTGCCCGGATACACAATATGTGAATCCAAATCTGCAGGAGTGGCTCCCCAATTGAGCACTATGCGCATACCGTCCAGATTCGCCATTACCGGACTCACAGCATAAGTCATACCGGCACAGGGACACTTCACCACCAGATTAGAATAGCCAGGTTTTTTCACAATAAGCAATGCTTCGGCAGAATCTGCAAAAGTAGTATTTAATGACGCTTGACCCTGCCCATTTGTCGTTGCAATTACTGATTGCTCACCATTTTTTTGCAGCGTCAGACTGGCGTCGCTAATCTTCTGATCCTTTACAATCGCACTCAAAATTTGCACATTGATATCACCAGCAAAAGCTATAGGCGCAAAGACAATAGTTGCAGTTGCGAAGAGTACAGCTAGCTTTATAGAATTCATTTTTTTCATTTCTAACATCCTTAAGTTATTTGTTTAAATCAATATGATTCAGCAGTATAAAACCTGGTCTCAGTGGAAGTCTATGCCTTAATAATATCCGTAGCGGTTTAGCTAATGTTTCTGCCTGCTTTAATAACAACACTACAATGTTGCTAATGAATGGCAATCACTCCAAGCAACCGCATCACCTAATTTATGTAAAATCATTGGTAACGCAGATTTAACGTTAGGATAGGCATCATGAAATAAAACAACGCCATGTCGTTTTATTAGCATTAATGTGAGTGTTCTATTCACCACCGCCGTTGCCGTAATGGGCATATTCCAATCTTGCGAATCAATATTCCACAGCGCCACCTTTAACTGTTGGGCATGAATAAAATCACCAGAATCTGCCGTACGCAATCCATAAGGTGGGCGAAATAAAGGCAATACATTATTTTCGTCAATAAGACTCGCCACCAGATTTTTTGTTTTTGTAATGGAATCTTGCCACTGGCCCCACTCAGCATGGGAAACATGCTTCCAGCCATGGAGCCCAACACATTGATTGGCATAAAGTGATTTTGTCGATGCACTATCGGTAGCATTGATCCGCTTTTGTAAGTTATCCCCGACTACAAAAAAAGCCCCTGATTTTTTCTGTGCTTTTAGCATTGCTAACGTTTTATCAGTCGAACCATTTTGTGCAGTAGGGCCATCATCAAACGTTAAATAGAATTGCTTATCAGCCAGCACACTACCGTCCCATTCGTATTTATTGAACGTATTTATTTCGCTAGACACTTTTGGAAACAATGCTGCAAGGCGAATTTGCTCCGCAATATAAACGCGAGTGAAATTATCAATATTTTCACGCCATGGTTGATAGCTTTTCGGGACAGTTAAAAACCACGCCTCGGCGCCCAACTGCAACTGCTGGAGCGACTTCACATCAAGTACGCAAGTCCAATCGGTTTGCACGCAATCTTTAGCAGCTTGCACATAGTTGCCAAACGAAAAATTAAGCTCTTTGGAAATCCATTGATCAACAGAATTACGATTAACACTTTTAATTTTAGAAAATGACATTATTTCGTCATCAGACTGCAACTGCATGGCTTTTAAATTTCGCACATAAATTAATTGCGCTGCCCTTGAGGCTTTATTAAAACCTTCATTCGTACTAATCGGCTCATGCCATAACTGCTGATCAACCATAGCAATAACCGCAGGGCCAGCCACAGCAGATTGCGCACTCAATATACATGTGATTAAAACGAAAAAAATAATATGACGAAATGAGAAGTCCAGGAAAGCTCGCATTTAAAACACCCTGTATTAATTATTAGCTTCTATAAAAAAAGCGAACCTTTTGGTTCGCCTTTTTTATTTCAGAAATCCATATTACTGCGGCAAGAAATCGAACGAGTAATTCAAAGTTGTTCGCGTAACATTGGAGGATGAGAAAGTAATTAATTTTATCCGCTGCAACAATTTGGCTTCCAGCTCAGCATCTTTTAATTCACTGGACACAATACTCGCATCCACAACTTGGCCGTTGGGATCAATCACAATTTTTACAACCACCTTACCTTGTAGTGCAGCATTTTCACGCAATGCACGGTTATAAATATTGAAGATAGCGCCTTTGTGCTGCTCCATTACTTTGCGCACTTCTTCTTCGCTACGCGCCGCACCGCCAGCACCGTCGCTGTTACCGCCACCAGCGCCACTTCCTGATCCCGCTGCAGCTTTTTTACTCGCTTCAGCTAAACCACTGGTAACCTTTGTCGTTTGGCGGCCGCCAAGAGCAATACCACCGGTACCGTGGCTCGCATAGGCACCTACGTTAATGCCGCCGCTACCGCGGGTAACGCCACTATTAATCATGGAGCGATCTATTTGTGTAGCTTGCCCAGCGCCATTAGAAACTGTTGTAGTTGCGGTTTCAACTGCGGTAGTTTGCAGAGTTTCACGCATTTCCATCAGGTCATCTTTAAATTGCATGATGCCGCTATTGGCAGCTTTTTCGCGCGCTTGAGTTACAGCCGCTTCCCGTACCTTGCTGCTATCTTTGATTGGCTGCTCGGTCACTTTCGTCGGCACTTTTTCAACCGGCTTCTCGACTATTTTCTTCTCCTCCGGTTTTTTCTCATCCGGCTTTTTCTCATCCGGCTTTTTCTCTTCAGGTTTTTTCTCTTCAACCTTGGGTGGCTCAATAGGCACCGGTGGTGGCAGCTCCTGTTTTTCTAACATCATTCGTGCGAGTTGCGGTGGCAACTGCTCTTTTTCAGCGCGGGATTGCTCCGGCATTTTGATGAAAGTTAATGGAATGGCAACCAATAAATAAATAATAAATAGAACTTTAAGAATTTTTTTAAAACGCTCGTCGTCATTACTAAATGACCAAGGCAAATCGATAGGTGATAGAGCGTAGCTAGCCATCTTAGCCTCCCGCTTTAACTGGAGTTTTGCCTTCGGCATGCATAACGGCCATGGCAATTTTGCGATAGTCCGCTGCCACACAGCTTGCCATAATTTTTTTCAATTGCTCGTAAGGAATCGTTTTGTCACCCATGATGGTAATAGGGCGCCCTTCTTTTTTTTCTGCATCTGCTAAGGGGGCAGATTTACTCGCCAAATATTTTAATTCTGCCTCCAGAGCAGCAAATTTAGTGGAGGGGCTTGCCATCATTTCGCTGATACTTCCCACGCGATTTCCAGACACAATCACGTCATTGGAATTAATCATCACGACGACAGTTTCACCGGGTGAAGTTTCTGATATGGAGGTAGGCAGCACTAATGATTTATCAGGCTGTAACACTTCTACACTCGCCGAATAATTAATCATCAAGAAAAATATTAAGAGTGTAAAGCAGTCAATTAAAGGCACCAGATTAAGCTTGGGTACGGCGCTTAACCGCAGACGATGCCTGACCATACGTTTTGCCCGCGCGGATTGCCTCATGGCTGGGCTCCTTCTGGATTAATAGCTTGCGTTTGCTCATCTGCTGGTGGTGCATCGCCAAGCGATACTTCAGGAAATAATTCAGCATTCACAACGGATGTACCTACGACAGCTTTATAGGAACGCATAGTGTCCATCACGCTGACTAGAGTTTGATATTCGGTATTTTTTTCCGAGAGCAAATAGATGTCACGTTTTTGAATACCCTTATCGCTAAGTTGACGTTTGATTTCTTGTAAATAGCGCGTCAGCACTTCGTAATCGTATTTGCCGCTTGCTGTTTTTTCGATACGCTTCAAGCGAATACCTGCGGGGTAATTAATATCGAAATAATCAGCGCGAACAATCAACTCCAACTGCGCTGGAGGATCTATCTGTTCGCTGTTACTGGCAGGAAGGTCAGGCAACTTTATATCAAGCACGGTAATGTGCGAGAGCACCATGCCCATTAATAAAACAGGCACTAGTACCACCACCAAATTGATAAATGATGTAACGTCTACGTCGGCTGCTTCACCATGATGTTTGGATAATCGGCGCATTTTTTTACCTCAAGCTCACCATTAAAGTTGACTCAATATTATTGCTTCGGAGAGCCAGCTTCAGCACGGTGTTGTTTCGCTAACATATCTTGCGAGCTCGTTAAAATATTCAAACATTTCACGCCTGCCATTTCGAGGCTGTCAATAATTTGCATAGTGCGACTTTGAATCATCGAGTGGCTTAATAAAAGTGGAATTGCTGTAAACAAACCAAATGCCGTAGCATTCATCGCCACCGCAATACTTGCAGACAAGAGCGCAGCTTTCTCGGAAGGATCCGCATTGGCAACGGCACTGAAGGCCGCACTTAAACCGGAAATAGTTCCCAGCAAGCCGAGTAAAGTAGCCACGTTGGCAAGGGTGGCTAAATAGCCGGTGCGACGCTCAAGCCGTGGCACAGCTTCCATAACACCCTCTTCCATAGCCGACTCAATATCTTCGCGACGACTGGATTGCGCCATGCGCAATAATCCGGCACTGATGATGCGCGCAACCGGCGCCTCCGATGTTCGCCCAACATTTAATGCGCCCTGATAATCCCGCTTTTGTAACATGGGCAGAATGCGATCGAACATTTCACGATTCGCTTTTTTTGCGTTCGCTAAAAAAATAAAGCGCTCCGCAACAATGGAAAATCCCACAATCAGGATGCCGGCAATCGGAAACATAAAAATGCCGCCATCTTGAAAAAATCGAACTGTTGTATCAATAGTCATGGTTACTACCCTCGTTAACAATTATTAATCAATAAAATTTACGTTGTATCGCATTCTGAAAATACTATTCTTCGCCCGCAGCTTCTAATTCACGGCGCAATTCTTCACGCTCTACATGACCAAACACTACGCGCTGATCATTGCTAAAGGATTCAAAATCTACGTTTTCTGGCGCAGGTGATTGCCAAGGCAATATATAAAGAACCCGCGGTTGTTCCTGGTTACCCGTTACAGTGGTTTGCAAATTGATGGTGGCATCTTGCACCATTTTTTTTGTGCCCTTGTTTGTAGCTGAAACGTTTGTCACTGAAGAGTTTGTAGGTAAAGTATTTTTTTGGGCATCCTCAGCAGGCACTTTATTTTGTGCGGCTGCTTCTTCAATGGGCGCCTGTTCTACCGGGATAGCTTCAGGAGCCTCAGGATTTTGCGCACATACCATGCTGGCTAAGCATAGCGCAAAAACAGAAAAATACAGTTGCCCGCGGGAAATACGATTTTTCATCTTATTTCGTCTCAGCTTTTTGATCATTTTTCGCAGCATCTTTGCCACCTGTTACCCTGCGCTGTAAATCGGCTACCCAACTATCAACTTGCTTGTCCGGTGCTGGCAGCAATTGCTGATAAGCCTGGTAATGCGGCAAAGCCAGCTCTGCTTTACCCAAATAAAGCTCATATAGAATAGCGATATTTTTATGGCTTTCAGGATGAAATGGCCAAACAACCAGCGCTTTTTGGTAAAGCTGTTCAGCACCAGAAAAATCACCGGACTCACGCTTTAACAGTGCCAACTGATTATAGGCATCCAGATTTTTAGGGTTAGCCGTAATGGCGCGATTAAACGCGTCTGCAGCTTTTACCGTATCATTTTTTGCACGATAAACAATTCCTAAATTTAAATGTACGCCCGACAAATTGGGATTCGTGGCAGCCAATGATTGCAAAATAGTTTCAGCTTGCGACCAATTTTTTTGCTGCATTGCAGCAGTCGCACTGTGAAAATTATTTTCTACTTGCGAGCTGACATTGGGTTTCATTTGCAAATAGGGATTAGGGGTTACCGGGCCTGCGGGCAACACCGACGATAATACAACGGCCTTACTTCCCGACTCAGTATCGCCTTGTTTTTTACTCGCTGATTTTTTTTCAACATCCGCTGCATCTTTTTCCGGATTAGATGAGCAGCCAACTAAAAGTACAGAAAGCAAGAGTGTAAAAATTGTCAGACAGCATAAAAAAGTGCGCAGTGCATTATTGAATATCATTGCTCACCTCCACCACTGATTCTGATTTTTTGTAACGCGCTGGCAATAATTTTGCTAACTCTTCAAAGCTGTGCTTAACCCAGGGATCATAGGTTCCCTTCCAACTCCGCTGCGCATTAGTTTGATGAATTTGAATAGCCTTTTCTTCAAAAGGATAGGCTTGTTCTTCCAATAAAATATCGTATTGCTCAAGCGCTAAAGCATCCAAATCCTGAGGACGTTCAGACTTTAATAAATCGCGACTTAACTGCCCATAAATTTCGCCGATGCGAAAACTAGCCTGCGTAGTGAAATCGGCTACACCGTAGTTGAGTACACCCTCTTCCGCTTTCAAAGCCTTATCAAGCGCCACACGTTTACGCTGCAAACTTTGCTTCAAGGGTAACGTGAGTGGGATACTGGTAAATTCTTTATAAGGCGCATCCGCTAATTCATTAGCGGCTGAAGCCGCCAAATAAGTTGAACGCGCCGTGCGCTGCGCACCTGCACCCGCTTCACTTTCCACAATGCGTTGCAACCAGTACTGATGTTTTTGTGTATCGTTATTTTCGCCATAAAGTTGTGCCAAATGCAGCTCAGCCTCCATTGCTTCGGTAATGGGGTGCGGGTATTCATTGGCAAAACGTTGATACTGTTCAATTGCCATGGTTTTATTACCGGATTTTTCATACAGCTCTGCACCCATCGCTAAAGACTGGCGCTTTACATTGGGGTCATTACTGCTGCGTTCCATCACACCTAATTCATTCGCTGCCAACGCCCACTTACTTTGATTCTGATAAATTAAAACTAATTTTGCTGGAATAGTCGCGGCAAGTTCGTGATTAGGATATTGCTGACGAAATACGAGATAAACTTTTTCTGCATCTGCCCATTTTTCCTGCTCCATTAAATATACGCCAGCATCGTAACGCGCTTTTATAGCGATATCGGAATCAGGCACAACATCGCCAATGCGCAACAGTTTCACGATGGCTTGATCTTTTTGCCCTGCGGCTAAATCTGTTTGTGCTTGCTGATAAATACTAGCGGCAATACGTTCGCGAATTTGTTGTGTTGTGGGAGCAGTGGATGCTTGCTCGCCAGCTATTTGTAAATAACCAGGTAACAATTTTAAGACTTGCCAATAAGCTGTTTCAGCTTCGGTGTAATTTTTTGCATCAAAATTACTGTGACCTAAAACCAACCAAGCAGTAAATTGTAATTTTGCTTCTGCGGGCGGTTTCAAATTAAGAACCTCTTCCGCCACTGTTGCCGCTTCGGCGAAATGTTTCAGCTCTAACAATTCCTGAGCTGCTTGCGTAAGCACTGTGGCCGCACGAGGATCGGCAGGGTAGGTTTGCGCAAACCGTAATGCATTATTCGTTTTATGTTCTTGCCATTCATTTTTTTGCGTTGCAGTTAATGTTTGCCCGCTAACAAGTTGTTGTGCCAACAATAACGCGGAGTAGCCCGCATCCGCGCCGTAAACTTTATCGTTATAATCATAAGCTACCTGTTCGTAAGCAGGAATAGCTTGTGCGTACTCGCCCGCTTCACTCAAGGATTCAGCCAGCAAGAATGTCATTTTTGAAGCTTCTGGATCCTTTGGAAATGAGCTCACAAATTCGCGATACCAAGCTGCAGCACGACCATAGGATGCAATTGATTCAGCTTTATTAGTGGCAGCTAACTCTTGCGCTTGTGCGTGATCGTACTGTGCTAATTCTTCTAGTGATTGATGCAAAAATGCCAATGCAGTTGCACCTATTGCTCCCTTGCGCTGCTGCCAAAAATTGCTATTAATACCGTAGTGCTGCGCATACTCTTGCTTGGCTGGCAGAATTAAACTGGGGAAATCACCCTGCTCATAAACCTTCATCATTTTGATAGAAAATTGCGGAGCAAAATCGGATTGCGGATTATGGGCAACGAAAATTTTGTAAGTTTCTGCGCTATCGCTAAAGCGCTTTTGCTCTAAATATAGCTGGCCCAATTGTTCATAAAGTAAATACTCATAAACACGATCGCCCGTAGCTTTTTCTAAATCAACAATGGATTGCGCACCTTCGACATAAGAAAAGGATAAGCTCATGACATGCAAAGTATCCGTCATCATATTATTTTGTGCAGTGGTTAAACCTTTTATTGCCGCGTCAACTTGAGTTGGTTCTTTCGCAGCAACCAAAAACTGATCCATTACTTTGGCGAAAGATTGCAGAGCTTGTTCGTAATCAGCGCGTTTAAATTCGGCCCAACCTTGCATATAAAGTGCATTTTGTTGCAACGGATTTTTTATATCATCGGCCACACTTTTGTAATGTTTTTCAGCTGCAACATAATCGCCATCCGCAAAGGCTTTTTCAGCGCGACGAAATTGAGTTTCGCCGATAAAGGCTGATGTTGGCGCGCTCTCAGCTAAGCGATCCAATGCCGTAGAGGCTTCATCATTGCGACCATCCATCGATAAAGCTTTAGCTAATTTATAACGCAACCTGTCAGCCTCAACGCCTTTTACTGGCTGGCCAGACTTTTCTTGCAGATCTATAAGCTCGCGGTACATCGCGATTGGCTTATCAAAGTAATGCGCCGTATCTGTGGCTTGCAGTTGCTGCTCTTCACTGCGAGCCATTTCAAAATCAGCAATACGCGTCATAATTTGTTGACGCAAAACGGGATCTTCTGCAGAGGCTAATGCCTGACGATAACTGTTTTCGATTTTAACGCGATCCACCACCGCCACTGTACTTTTTGTATCCGGTAAAGTAGCACTGGGTAAATCGGCGATTGTTTTTCCAGATTGATCACTACCAAAAAAATGACAACTACTTAACGATAAACAGCTCATCAACAGTGCGCCGCTAAAAAAAATACCCCGACTAAGCACAGGCCAACTATTGAGTTCAGGCAATTGGTTTAATCTCATTGAGCCTGATTCCTTAATGCCGTGTCATACAAACGCGCAACAGCAAGGTGGGATTGCGCCAAGTAACGATTCAAGCGTTTTTCGTGAGCTTCCAGCCTCTTGTCCACTTGCAATCGCAGTTGTTCACTGCGTGCCGCAATTTCAAGATCGATCTTTGCTAACTGATCTTGCAGTTGCGCTTGTTGTTGTTGAATACGCAAAACCATAGGTTGCATATCTACACCCGTTGCGGTTACTAACTCAATTTTTTCACGACTGGCTTTTACTTTCGCTAATGACGAATCAATTTGTTGCGCAAGCCTTTCATTTTCCCACAAACCCGCTACAAAATTCTGTGCAGCACGCCATAACAACAAACCGCGAACTATATGTAAGCGGTCTTTATATTCTGAAATATCTTGTCCGTCGGCAGTCATCCTTTGCAAGGTTGCTTCCGAGCGTTCAATCGCACCATAGGTTTTGCGTGTTGGCTCATCCGCAAGTGCTAAATAATCATCGTTAGCTTTAATGGTATTTATTCTCGCAAACAGAGCATCGCGCTGCTGCTGTAAATCACTTTCTTTTTTGCTAAATGATTGCTGAGTAAGTTGCAGCTCTTGTAATTGACGCAGTGCTTGTTTTTGTTCCAACAATTCCAAATAAGCGATTAATTTTGGTTGCCAATTTTGTAACAGCTTTTGTAGCTTTAACAAATCGCGCAAATCCAACACGCCAACTTGAAATTCATTGCCAGCAAAAAGCTCTCGCAAGTAAATTGAACGCGTTTTAATAATGCTGGTGCTGTTAATTTTTAGCCAATTTTGACCGTCATCCGTGACAACTGCTGTTAATGTTGTTGGGTCGTTTTTCGCTTCTAACGCTTTTAATTCACTAACGGATACCGGCTTACTACCCACTAAGGTAAGCAACTCTCCCCGAGTTAAGGTTTCGCGCATATCGCGCACTAAATCTATTTCTTTTTCCAATAATTGTTCAGCATTTTCGTATTCGTGCAGAGCATCACCAGGGGCATTTAATTTTTCATAAGCAAAAGGTAATGCTAACAATGCTTCTTGTGCGGCGGGGTAAAGTAAACTGCGCTTTTGCAGCAATTGCCATGGCCGAATAGCCTCAGCATATTTTTCTTGTGCTATAGCGGCCCAACCATAACCCAGCAAAGCTTGATTAGATTCAAGCCCCTCTAAACGTACTTTTTGAAATTCTTCGACAGCCCAAATATAATTTTTTTCTTGCAGCAGACTATAACCTATGGCGGTATGTGTTTTATCTTGCAAGGTCAGAAACTCGTTGCGCGTAGACCCTTCAGCTTCGGTTGTTGAATTTGCCAACTCTCGAAAAAATTTTTGGGCTGCATTCATATTGCCGCTGCGGGCATTAGCTGCACCCATATTGTAAAGTGCATAAGGTTCCCAGTTAGCAAGCTTTTCTGCTTTTATTTTTTTTATACTGTAAGGCGCAATGTCATTATTTTTAATGTGTAGATTAAGCTGCAGCGCATGCATTTCGGACAATACGTCAGGATTAAATTTATCGCTTACTCGATCAAAACTAAGCCCTGCAGCAGACCAATCCGAACGCGCATACTGTAACTTACCCAAATAAAACCATGCAGCGTCACGCACGGCTTGTGGACGACGAATACCATGCGCTGGATTGTCTTGCAGTAATTCGCTGAATAATTTTTCGGCATGATTTTGCATACCAAATGCAAGACTAACACCACCTGCAATTAATTCGGGGTTATCGCCATGACCATGAATACCATCGCGCGCATCGGCAACCATTAATTCGCTTAGCGACTGCAAATAATCTTGCTGATAGTAATGATACAGCGCAACACCATAACGCAAGTCTGCAACCGATGTTTTAGGTGCTGATTCAAGCATTGCTGCTACAGCAAGAGTGCTGAAACTTAAACTACTACACAATAGCGCAGCGATCACCACAGGGGATGATGTTGATTTACGCGCAAACCACTCCGCCAAAGGACGCATCATCTTTATTCAGCTTTCCATTCTTTAATGTCAAAGGTGGGCTGTAGCTGAACTGAAGAATCTACAATTTTGAGTTCTAGAACTAGTGGGCTTTGGGTTTTACTAACCACTAATTTTGCGCCACGCTTATAATCCTGTTGTGGCCCACGCCCGGTAAAAAATGCACTAATCTCGTGCTCGCCTGCTTTTAAATTACCCACAAATAAACGCTGTACTCCACCGCGAAATAAGGCATTTATTTGTTTATCGGTATAAAGTTCGCTGGCCACTAATTTGCTATCTATCTCTACTTTGACTGCGTCGAGATTAAAAAACTGCCCTAAATCCATCGACAAATAAACAGCCACCTGATTGCTTGGCGGATAGAGCAATTCTTCTTCAAGGATAAGCAAATCACGATTGAGTGTAAGCACAGATTCTTTAAGTGCTTCAACTTGAGGTGTTACAGGAGCCTGCTGTACAGACTCTTTCGGAGCCGCAACTACTGGTGATTCTTTCTGCAAATCTGCGGATTCGGCCCTAGTATTGGCACAAAGCAGAAACAATAACCCAAGCAACGCTAATTTTACTGGCGCATTAAACATGTACATCTCCGCAAATTTATTTTATTTAGCTATATCTGGAATTAATTTTAGAATGCGATTTTAAAAGCCAATGACATTATTAAGTGTGACAGCCTGCACACTTGGTGGATACCTTAAAATTTGTTTGCTTTATTTTTCGCGCCGTTTGCTATGGCTACGTAAAACATCTTAAGACTCTTAAGGAGAGAATAGACTACGTATATGTTATTTTCGTATATTTTAAATGAATGACGCTAAATAAATACTCAGGGAGGAGTTAAACCTTGACTGTATAAAACCTTGCCGGCCTCTGTAATCACCACCGCATCAAAACCGGGCAAACTGTTGATTAATGCCAAGCCTTTTTCAGGGCCCATAATAAAAATAGTTTTGGTCAATGGATCAGTATCAAACCCTTGCGGGCCTATAACGCTAACACTCATGATGCCATGCGGCGATTTTCCGGTACGCGGGTTGACGATGTGATGTACACGCTGACCATCTTTATCGATAAAAAAACGCTCGTAGTCACCAGAGGTAGAAATAGCGCAGTTTTCCAGCGGCAGTGTAATAGCGACGGCATTTTTATCTTGCGCACGCGGGTTTCTAATACCCACCAACCAAGGCTTGCCAAATTTATCACCCATGACACGGCTATCACCCCCAGCGCTGATATTGGCATGAACAACTCCATATTTCTGCAAAATTTCAGCGCCACGATCCACCGCAAAGCCTTTAGCAATACCGCCCAAATCTATATAAACCTTGGGGTGATCAAAATAAACAGTGTTGGCTTTGCTATCCAGATGAATAAAGGTGTAATTGATTTGTGGCAGTAACTCTTTGAATTGCGCGTCTGTAGGCTTTAGTCCTTTGCGATAATCATAGTAACGCGCGAGTGAGGCAAAAGTGATATCAAACGCACCATTGCTTAACCGACTGTAGTGATCCGCTTTTTGAATAATGCTGACTAATTCAGCCGAAATAGGTAAGGGGTGTGCCGCGCTGGCTTTTGGCGCAAGGTCATTTACACGAGATAACTCACTGGTGGGTTTAAACGGGCTGTACTGCTCGTCAATGCGGCGCATATCAGCCATGACTGCAGCCACCGCCTCCTCCGCCTTAATATCGTCATCCAACCAAAGACTAACATTAACAACAGTACCCATAATGTTTTGGGTATCGCCATGCCAGCCAGCCACAGCAGGCAAACTGATCAATACCAAAGCAGCAGTGCCTAGCAGTTTTTTCACTACAGCTTCCTATAAATTCATATCGACGGTGTATGGCAAATTACCCTGCGCATCTGGCGCGCCCTGGGTGGCAAACATTGACAGCCAAGTACTCGCTTTGGCCTCGCGATTAAAGAGCTCATTTACTACTATAGTGCCTTTAACCGAGCCACCACTCGGCGCTAAAAGTGCCAACACTACATCGGTCTTCATTGGGCTGCCCACATCAAACACATGCGCGCTCATTCCTGCTTTGCCATCATCAGCCATCTCCGCACCAAAACCGCCTAGCGTCATCCAATTGGTACCGTTAAACACCTTGGCGCCCAGCCAACTCAACTTGCCATGCAAATCGACCAAGCGGTTAGCCTCCAGCGTTAATTTATCGACATGCCCTGAAAATTGACCATCAATTGCCAGAGGTAGCTGCGACTGAATAAGCTCAGCCGGAAAGTTCATATTGGCATTGTTAACCGTGACCGAGCCTTTACGACCAACGCAGATTCGGCCATCAAATTGTTGATTATCCATTTCAGTTTTAATATTGACGCAAGGCTTGAGCAAGAACAGTGAAAAAGTATCCAAGGACCAGGTTAATTGCCCAAGCGAGTAATCCGCCTGTTTAACCTTCACGCTGATCAGACTTGCTCGCCCGGACCAGATGGTGCCAGAGACACCACTTAGACCAACATCCCCCGTGCGCGTGATCAGGTATGCCCCCCAAACTGCCGGAATATTGATAGCAACAAAGTACAGCCAAAACACGATAGCCAGACTTATCCAAAACTTTTTACTCACACCAAATGCCATAGTTGGCAATGACAAACTTTGTTGTTTCATGAACAGGACAACCTTGTATTAGGGTTTGATCAAGCGAACACTCACGGCCACTTGACCAGGTTCGTTCGAAGCAGTGATAGATAATTCACGAATAGTAATATGATATTTTGTCTCTAACTCATACAGCCATTGCAGCAAAGATTCTGAACTTGCTTTATCAATTCGCACGCGAATCTCACCGCCTGCACCAGGCTGTAGTCCACTCATATTTAAGCCGTTATCGCTTAAACTGCTGTTAATTAATCCGCTTAAATTTTCGTTGCCGGCACCTGCCTGCACAGATTGCTGCGAAAGGTTTTCCACTTGGCGAGCAAGTAGCTGTACACGGCTAAAAGATTGGCCGCTAGCGATATTCGTTGCCAGCAAACGATCGCGCTTGTGCTGTAAGGGTGCTAACAAAAGCATCCATATTAGCCAAAGCATTATGGTAATAGTGCCCACCAAAAGCATGACTTGCTCGTGACGATTAAAACGTGAAAATGTATTCAATAGCTGGTTCATAGGTATTCCTAAATTTAACGGCTCGCTAGTTCAGTGGCTTGCTGATTTTCAAACGCGCGGTGTTAATCTCACCAGACGCATTAGCACTTAACAATTCAGCATTAAAATTTTGTCCGGCAATAGTCTGGCGTAAAGTATCAATTGAATTGAAAGAGTGCGCCTGCACATTAATGTTTATTTCCCCAGAATCTGCCGCGTAGGAAATGGATTTCACCGTGACATCAGGACTGTTTGCAATCAACGGCAAGATTCCCGCCAACAAACTGACTACACTGCCGGTTTCGGCTTTTGGCTGCATATTCGCCAGTTTAATGCGCAGTTTTTTCTCTGGATCATCAGATGGACCATGAGGCTCTATACGACGATAAACCGCTTCTGTTTGCTGATGAATAAGTTGATTTTCCCGGTCGAGTTTGAAGCTATGTAGCATCAATACGCTGACATAAACCGCCAAGGTTACCAAAGCCAAAATGCCAATGTTGCGCCACAACCTCAACCAGCGCTCAATCGGTAAACGTTGGGAAAACTCCGCCTGACACAAATCTATAGCACGGCCGTTGAAATCCAGCAGCCATTCGTCCACGACTATTTGTGCGCTTACTTGCGCAGTCAAATTAGCAGGCAACAAACTAAAAAGCGTTTTCAATTCGCCTTTGTTGGTAGCACGAAGTACTAAATTAGGTAGGTTATCGGTCAGCCCTTGAGCACTCAACAACATCCCCAAGGCTATTGCAAAATGCCCCTTCGGCAAGGTAAATCCTTGTTGCTCACCATAGCGCAGGTTTACTACACCTTCTTGCAAAGCCACTATCCAGGTAACCTTGGCAGGAGCATCGAGCTCTGCAATAGTTACCTCTTTGTCATTAGCAACCAAGGCTGAAGATGGCACTGCAAATGGCAACAAAGTGGGCGCAGACCAGCAGCGGCTAATTTCCAAACCAATACTGCTGAATTGCTGAAACACTTCAGTTAGCCAATTTTTATCAGCGTACGAAATCGTCACCTTACCTTGCGCCGCATCGCCAATAGCAAAATGTAGCTCGTCAATATCACCCACAACTGAATCCTCCAGTTGGAACGGCAATAAATTGCGTAAATGTTTCTTTTCTTTTTCGGTGTATTCCAACTCACGGGTGACTACTTTAATGCCTGGCAGCAACAACCAAACCTGTAGTGCAATACCGCCAACTGCAGCGCGTAACGCCTCCAAATTACCGGAAGCAGATGCCTGCGGCTGCCCATCATGTAGCCAACACCAACGAAAATTATCCGCCGTATTGTTGATGGAAAGAACAAGTTGTTGGGACATAGCACAATACCCTAGTTAATTTTTTAGTAATTTACTTCGCTTTTTATCCAGAGCTACATTACGCGGCGAATAACCACATCAATACACTTCTTCACGCCGAGCCACGGTAAACAGCGGCTGACCGCGCTCTAACAAACTACGTGCTGTACGGCGCTGATCGCCAATTTCCACCCGAGTTGTTAGCCAAAATAAATTCGTTTTGATATCAAAATCTGCATCCGCCACTACACCTGACCCAAACACGCGGGATACTGCGCTATCAAAATCACCCTTTTGTTTGTAAGACTTATCCTTAGGCATAAGCGCAGCAGCCTGAGCTTCAGGCAAAGGAGTTAAGTCAGTGCTTACGTTAATGCAACGGTACAAAATGGGTTGCATTGTATTAATGTTTAACAACTGTTTTTTCGGGAACACCGTAATGTAGGGTCGCAACGCTTGCATCAACTCGGGCGTTATACCCCGCACCATGCGCAATTCTTCAACACTGCGAAAGGGTACATTGGCCGGCTGGTACGGGTCCGCCAAGCTCAAATAATAACTGTCTTCTGCACCATTATCTGCGGGGGTATTATCACTATCAGTCCAATCTATTATTGATTCCAGTATCTCTACCGCTTTTGATTGATCTTGCACCAGCTCGGGAAACGTTTGCAACAAGCGAATAAACATACGCTGGCTGGCTGAATAATGTGTTGGATCACCTGAAGGCTTTCCTGGCACCAAGGGATCTACCAGATTATTTAAATTAAATTGGCTATTTGCATCCGTAAGACTAATCAACAATCCGCCGCCTTCCAACTCCATTGGAATCGGCTCTGCCCAGAGCTCATCAAGAGAATCATAATCCGTACTATCCTTGGACAGATTAGTGATCACAAAACCTTCGGCACTATATCCATAAGCACGCGCTTGGGCTCCGTGCCAACGACCTTCGGCACGCGCTAAACCCAACTGATAATCGCCCGCAAATTTAATACCCAACCCTGCCACTAACGCAACAATCAACAACGCTAAAATCAGTACGGCACCGCGCGCCTTGTTAAGGGCTGCCATATTATTAGGCACCCTTTTATCAGGCACCCCTCGGAGATTAAAGTTGGGGTAATTCATACAGACGCACACTGCGACTTGCCCCCTTATTTTCTTCAGTGGTTTCTATAGTAATTTCTAACGCAAGAGGGCTACCAGCACCGGTTGTTTGATTTAATGGCGGCCAAGTGGGTTCCCAATTTTTACTATAGTCCACGCCTTCCAAGGCGCTTTTACCATTACTTTTCACATAGCCATCGGACAAAAATCGCAGTTGTATATCAGTAACATTTTCAAGTAATGTTTGATGCAAAGACTCTCGCTCGAAATCCATATCCTGCAGCGGTTTATTGCGCTGCGGAAGATAATCGCGAATAAGTTTACCCTCTGCTATACGGTAATTTACCAACTGCAAATCGCTGCGCAAACGCCCCATGGGATTAACCCACCCACGTCGAGTGAACTGCATAATTAATTGGAAACTATTTTTACCTTTCGTGGTTAAACTTGCCGCTTGAAACACCATTTCGGTCAAGCTAGGTCCCGCCGGGTTAGCCGTTGAGGCAGGCAATATATTGCGCATGTCCTGACCAATTAATTGCCAGGCCTTATCTAATTGGTTGATTTCATGAAGAACTTCACGAGTGCGTTTTGCGCCGTTACTCGCACTCTCTAAAGATTGATATGCCATCGTTGAAATAACCGCGGTTAAGACAATGGCGATAAGCAGCTCAATCAGCGTAAAACCTTGTTGGCGCAACGGCTTACTCACTCATATACCCCGTCAAGCTCGCGAGATTATCAAGCTTGGCTGTACCCTTAACACCGTTATAGCCGCTTCCTTCCGCCAAGCCCAAAAGCGCAACACCGACATTTATTTTCACCAAACCAGGAATTTCATCTTCCTTGCTGGTTTCTATTTGCCACTGCCATTGCAAGCCCATCATTGCAACGCTGCCAGAATCTTTTTCAGGTAATTTAAAGGTAGGAAAATTTTTTTTGTTATTATTGAGCATGGTCAGCCGAGTAAGCTCATTCTCAGCAATCCACATGGCATAGGTTTTTTCGCGAACATGAGCAGCACCATCTACTTGAGCCATGACCAGTATGACCAAAGAAGGCAATGCGGTCGCCACAATCACCAAAGCAATCATCACTTCTACCAGGGTGAAGCCAGCAGATAAAGATAAGCGTGAGCTGAAAGATTTAGCGCTTCTTAGGTTCACTACGTTCATCTTCCTCCTCTTGCTCAAGCCAATGACTATTGCCCATCATCTCTATTTCAATATGCTGCACTTCAGGTTTAATGCCATTGGAAACGCGACTGCCGCTCTCAAAAAATTTCATCTCGATCGGTGTTGCCTCGCCGCTTGGTGACCACACCAGTGCCGGCGGTTGCGTTTCTAATTCAGCTTCATACGCGTAAAGATGCCCTTCAATGGACATATCCCACTGCATATTTTCAGGCAAACAATGTTCGCTAAGAGTGTCTTCTGGTAAATCCTGCCACGCGCTATCGCGGAAGCGCTGCCAGTGATAGCACCATTGTTTTGCCAATGAGTCTTCTAATTCTTTTTGCGTTACAAACATCCCGATAATTTCACCATTTAACACCGACTGCTCGCTTACAAAATCGATTGCCTGCATAAATAGTTGCGCTTCTTTGCGTGTAGCACTTGCAGCTACCCTGTTATCCATTGATACCGCAATAACAGCCGCCATAAGGCCGATAATAATAATTACCGCAATAATTTCGATCAGGGTGAAACCCTGCGACTTAGCGCCTTTGTAAGGCATAGTGTTCATGACGATATCGCTTCACCCTTAACCCAACAAGTTATTGCGCTTTTGGAGCCTGCTCCCAAACACTAATATCCGCGTTTTGTTCTTCACCGCCGCTTACACCATCAGCTCCTAATGTGTAAATGTCATAGGGGTGACCTTCACCTGGACTGGCATAAAGATAATCGCGACCCCACGGATCTTGCTGCAGTTGCTCAATATAGCCATTAGTACTGTAGTTGCGCGGAACCGGCGCCTGAGAGGGCTTACTGACTAATGCGGTAAGACCTTGCTCACTGGTTGGATAATTAAAGTTATCCAACTGATAGAGCTTGAGTGCTGTTTTAATAGCTTCCATGTCTGCTTTTGCTTTTTGGATACGAGCTTTATCCGCTTTATCGCTCACCATAGGTGCAACAATACTCGCAAGCAAACCGATGATAACAACGACCACCATAATTTCGATCAAGTTAAAACCGCGTTGACGATTTTGACCTACTTGGCCGTGTCGTACTGTTGACTGACGCATAACAACTCCTGAAAAAGAAATACAATTAAACAAGTGAACTCATTTGGAAAATCGGCTGCAATATTGCCAACACAATCAGGCAAACCGAAGCTCCCATAAATACAATAGTGAAGGGCTCAAGTAAACCCATAGCCATTCCTAGCACCATATCCAATTCACGTTCTTGATCTTTAGCCGCGTTATCCAGCTGTTGCGGCAAGGTACCATTGGTTTCACCGCTGGACACCAATTGGACTAGCAACGGCGGAAAGGTTCCCGCATTTTCCATAGCACGTGACAGGCTGCTACCCTCACGCACAGCATTAACTACCTGCTCACAAGACTCCTGCAACAGACGATTAGACATCACCTGCCCAGCTATTGTTAAGGCTTGTAACAGAGGTACACCACTGGCAGACAGTAAGCTTAGGGTAGCCGCAAAACGCGCGGAATTGATCTGCCGCACCAATTCTGAAATCACCGGTAAACGCAATTGCAAGGCATGCCAGGAGCGTTTATATGCTTCTTGACGCAACATGCGCCTTACACTAATCACCAAAGCAACTATTGCAATAAGAACATAAATACCGTAATTCACGACAAAACTGCTGGCGGCAACCAGCGCTTTTGTTAACACCGGTAACTCATGATGGCTGTGAGCAAATACGCCCACCAGTTTAGGTACCACAAACGCCATAAGCCCTGTGATCACACCCATGCTGACGACTAGCAATACAACAGGATAGATCATCGCCATCTTCAGGCGTTGCTGAACTATCTGACTATTCTGTGTGTAATCGGCCAGTCGCTCTAGCACCGGCCCAAGATAACCGGAGCTTTCACCAGCACGCACTAATGCGCGATACATTTCGTTGAATGCAATAGGATTCTCGCCCAAAGCCTGCGCCAGACTAAAGCCTTCTAACACTTTGGTCCGCACATGCAGCATGATGCGTTTGATATTGGGTTTATGCGCTTGTTTAGCGGTAGCGTGTAAAGCTTCATCTAGCGGTAAGCCAGATCGCACCAATGATGCCAGCTGACGGGTAATAATACTGAGATCGCGGGAGCTCAAACGGCTTGCCCTACGCTGCCGCCAACCGCTTAGATTGAGGCTTTCCTCGCCAGCCTTTTCAACTTCCGCACCCGCACTTTCAACCTCTAGTGGCTTAAGTTTTTTAGCGCGCAACTGGCTGCGCACATGGCGTTCAGAATCGCCCTCTAAAATACCTTTAACGGTTTTACCCGCTTCATTAAGTGCTTTGTAACTGAATGCGCCCATAACTATTACTCGTAAAGCCGATTAGAGCCGCGTGCGGTTAAAGTTGCGTTGTCACGCGTAATACTTCTTCCATGCTGGTGATACCATCCAATACGCATTGGCGCCCATCATCACTTATGGATGCACTGTTTTTACGTGCTTCAGCAATTAATTGTTGTTCGCCTGCTTGCTCATGAATAAGGTGGCGCAAACGTTCATTAATTTCGATTAATTCATAGATACCTTTGCGTCCACGATAACCTTGATAGTTACAATGTTTGCAGCCTATAGGGCGGAAAATAGCGACGCCCGCTGGCAACTTCAGCATGTCGCGCTCAGACTCGTTCGGCTCATAGGACTCTTTACATTGACCGCACAGCACACGCACAAGGCGTTGCGCCATAACCACTTCAAGACTAGACGCCAGAAGAAATGGCTCTACACCCATATCTTTCAAGCGCAATACCGCACCGATCGCCGTATTGGTGTGCAATGTCGACAACACCAAATGGCCAGTCAAACTTGCCTGAATGGCAATTTCAGCAGTTTCACCATCGCGAATCTCACCAATCATCACCACATCCGGGTCTTGACGCAAAATAGCGCGCAATCCGCGAGCAAACGTCATCTCTACTTTGGGATTTACCTGGGTTTGGCCGATGCCGGGAAGCAGATATTCGACAGGATCTTCAATGGTTAAAATGTTGCGGCTACGGGTGTTAATGTGACTTAAACCAGCATACAAGGTGGTTGTTTTACCTGAACCTGTTGGGCCTGTAACCAAAATAATACCGTGCGGCTTAAGCAGTGCGCGGCTCAATTTTTCATGTACCGCTGCTGGCATAGCGAGCTGCTCTAACTTGAGCTGACCCGCAGACTGATCCAGCAGACGCAACACAATACGCTCACCAAACGCGGAGGGAATTGTTGAAACCCGAATATCTACCGCATGCCCTGCTAAACGTACAGTGATACGACCATCTTGCGGCAAACGTTTTTCAGCAATATCCAGACGCGCCATAACTTTTAAGCGCGACACCAACACCGGCGCCAATTCGGGCTTAGGTGAAAGGACTTCACTGAGCACACCGTCAATACGGAAGCGCACGGATACTCGATCTTCATAGGGTTCCAAATGGATATCCGAAGCACCCTCACGCACAGCCTGAGACAAAACGGCGTTGATCAAACGAATGATGGGGGCGTCATCGTCACCCGCAAGTAAATCCGTACGTTCCGCCAAATCATCCGCTAGAGAAGACAGGTCAAACTCTGCGCCCAAATCATCAACCGCACGCTGAGCTGCGCCATCCCCACCCTGATATTCCTTAGTGAGGCGTTTTTGAAAATCCTCTGCTGCCATTTCTTCGAAGGTGAAGTCGTCGCCTAAAAAACGCTGCAACTCCAACAAGACATCCAGCGTAATACCTGGACGACACAACACCACACGACTGCCGACTGCCTCGAGCATTACTCCATGAGCTGAAGCAAACGCAAAAGGCAAACGCAACATGTGCGGCGACTGTGCCTCATTAGCTGTAACATCAGCGTCTGCAGCCTGCAAGGATTCTGGTTCAGCCGAAGCCAAATCGAAAAGCATGGGCGCAACATCATTCTCAACAATCACTGTTATTCACCTGCAGCCGGAGCTACGGCAGGCTGAATTGTAGGCTCCACGGTTGCTGCGGGCAGCACAGAAGGCGGCGTTTTTAGCTGACTGTCTTTCCATTCAGGTAAAACTTGAATTGATTTAAAGCCTTCATTGTGGCGCGATTTAATCTGAGCATCTCTTATAGCTTGGTATTTTTCAGCCGTAGCGCCTTCCATTGTTTTGTCATCGCGAATAACGGTTGCACGAATAAATACCAGCAAATTCGTTTTAAGTTTTGTACTAGTTTCAGTGCGAAATAGGCGGCCTAGTAATGGAATACTACCCAGCAAGGGCACGCGAGTTGACCCGACTTGAACGTCATCTTTTATCAAACCGCCCAAGACTACCGTTTGACCATCAGAAATGAGGATTTGCGTGTCAATTTTACGTTCATCTGTGATAGGACCATCTGGGTTGTTTTTATCCGACACCCCGGAAACTTCTTGCTTAACATCGAGCATTAAGCTGTCACCTTCGTTGATATGCGGGGTTACTTCAAGCTTCACCCCAACAGATTCGCGATTGATCGTATTAAAAGGGCTTTGAAACGAACTGCCAGACGATCCAGTTCCACTACCTCCACCTGAACTACCGGAATAGGAGCCTGTTTTAAAGGGTATTTTTTGGCCAACCGATATTGATGCTTTCGTATTATCTGTTGTTAGCAAATTTGGCGTCGAAAGAACGTTAGTACCACTTTTCGTTTGTAACAAACGCAGCAAACCCAGGAAGTCTCCAGTCTTGCCTATACGACCTATGCCAAAAGTTTGCCCTTGCAAGGTATCTAAACCCTTAGCTAGCGCAGCTAAAGCCGTATCGTGAGCTGCTGTATCATAAGGCTTCACATCCGGGTTAGGAAAACCGGCTGCGGCCCCACCAAGAGAAGCTATCCCGCCTTTGCCATCAGTCGATGAACCAAAACCATTTTTGGGACTAGCATACATCCATTGCACGCCCAACTCGCTGCCATCGGAGTTCTGAACCTCCACAATAATGGCCTCAACCAGTACCTGGGCGCGACGAATATCAAGACTATCAACAACCGCTTTTAACGATTGCATGGTGTCGCTATCGGCAGTAATTAATACTGAATTAGTACTTTCATCGGCTTGTACATTTGCTTGCCCACCAGCCGCATCGCCTGTTTTGCCTTGATTTTGCGACTGCAGCATACCGGACAATACTTTAGCTACATCGGCAGCCTTGGCATAACTGAGATAAATTACCTTGAGATTAGCGTTTCTGGCCTGAGGGCGATCCAAACTTTCTACCACGCCTCTAATGCGCAAACGCGACATTTCATCGCCACTGACAATAACGGCATTAATCCGCTTATCCGCCACTACAATGGGCGGCGAGGTGGTAGCACCGCGATTTGGGTCAGGCTTCTCCAATTGATTAATCATGGCAACCACTTCTGTTGCCTGCGCGTAGTGCAGCTGAACTACATCCGTCGCTAATACCGCAGCTTTATCCATTTGCGCTATCAATTCATTGATGCGAGCAATGTTGGCGCGAGTATCGCTGATAATCAGTGCATTACTAGGCTCATAAGCAGACAAGTGACCATACTGGGGAACTAGTGGACGCAGTGCGGCAAGCACCTTAGAGGCGCTAATATTATTGAGCTGAATAATCTGAGTAATGTAGCCATCATCTTTATCCTTGATGTTTTGCTCTGTTGGAATGGGCATATTGCGCGCATCACGGTTAGCGATAACACGTACCACACCATCGCTCTCAACTGCTGTAAAACCATGAACATCCAAAACTGCCAAAAACAACTCATACAATTCTTTTTTGTTGAGCTGTTTGTTAGATATAACTTTGATAGGGCCACGTACTTTTGGGTCAACAATAATCGTTTTGCCCGTAACTTCACCTATAAACTTAACCACATCGACAATGTCGGTATCTTTAAAGTTAACCGTCCAGGTTTGCTCAGGCGCAGCTTGAGCAGATGCGGTAGACGCAAAATTGCAGCCCACCGCTAATATAGCCAGCACCAGAACACTCTTTACCAATTTTAATTTCACACACAACCTCACTTTACTGGAGCACCACATCAACTGTCATAACACTACCACCTCTCTTAATTTCAAGGCTTGCAGAGGTTGTATTACCCATATTCTTATACACTTCCATAATTTTTGCAGGGTTAGTCAATGGCATTCCATTAACAGCCGTCACTATGTCATCCGTTTGCAGACCCAATGTTTTGAACTTTTCAGCATCGCGCCCAGGGCGAATTTTGTAGCCTACCACCTGCCCACCTTCACGATAAATACTCATAGCGACTACGTCAGACAGATTCCGACTCACTTCTCCTACGACCGGGTTAGTGGCACCGCCACGCTCAGGAGAATCATAGTTCGGATTTCTATCTGCAGATGGACTATGCATTGAAGGTCCATTTGGGAAAGAATTATTTGCCTGCCAGGGGCGCTCTGACACTGCTGCAGGAGGTGGAGCATAAGCTTGAGAGATCGGGCTAGCACCTGGATTATCTTGATATAACAACAGCGACTCAAATTGGCCATTATTGTTAACAATTACCCTATCACTCATTATTTTCGCTAATGACACACCGTTACCAACCGGTAGGGAATTGCCAATAGCATACACGTCGGTTTTATCACCAGCGGTAATGATGGCACGCGCCAATGAGTCATCACTGCTGGCGATAACGCCCATAAGCATCAAATTGAGATGAGATTCAGTAGCCTGACTTTCCGGATTCACATCCGTTTTGGCCGCAGGAGCATCTGCTTTTCCAAACACCGACAGCGATTTGAATTGCTCGATATTAACTGCCGGGCCATTACTAGCAACATGACTAACAACAGAAATAGCAATGGCTGCAGGGGGAATAGATGGATTAGGAAGCAATAGCCAAAAAAGACGGGCCACACTAAAACTCAAACTAGTGATCAACAATAACCGTACCAAAAATTGCCAACGACTCAAAGGTACCTTTGCCAGCAAGGTCAATGCCCGCGTAACGAGCTGCTCCCATTCAGTGCTAGTTTGCGGCAAGGCAAAACGGCTTATTGATACACGATTAATTGACATAAAACTAATTCAATTCCTACACAGAAGTCGCAAGAGGTTTCAATGAATGGGCAATCTACCGCACTGAACCACTTTATTATGGTTATAGAGCTCAAGATTCTACTCTATCCATCCAACAAAAGCGAAACCAGCCAGCACAGACTCGTCAGGTTTTGACCACACCCATCACCGATAATTTTTCTATAACACAAAACTGTTAAGTACTGCACATTTTGTAAGGCAATACGCAGGATCGCCAATTCATAAACCAACGACACAAATCCTGCGCACTTAAGTATTAGCACAAATTGGCTGAACAGCTATTTTTTATCGCGCAACAAATCGCGAATCTGCGTTAACAGTATCTCTTCATTTGTTGGGACAGCCGGCGGCACTTCTTTCGCTTTAATTTTATTTAATACTTTGATAACCATAAAAATTGCAAAAGCGACAATCGTAAAGTCGAGCACTGTTTGGATAAATTTTCCATAGGATATAACGACTGCAGGAGAAGCTCCCTCTGCAGATTTGAGAGTAAAGGCCAAGTCCCTAAAATCTACCCCTCCAACCAACAAACCAATGGGCGGCATAACAATGTCTGCGACTGCAGATGTGACAATTTTGCTGAATGCAGCGCCGATAATAATACCCACCGCCATATCAACCACATTACCTTTAACAGCAAAATCTTTGAACTCTTTAACTACACTCATAAAACTCTCCTCTTTAAGAATCAAACATTCGGCTGTGAAAAAATCAAGAACAGTACTTTTGTATCACCCTTGCAACCAATCAGCAACACAAGTGGCAGCAACGCTCAGTTTTTTTGTATCAATTTTTAGTCATCAGTAAATCAATACCGAGCGACTCCCACATCTCGTCCACACGGGCCTTTACCCTTGCATCCATTGCAATAGGTACGCCCCATTCACGATTAGTTTCACCCGGCCATTTATTGGTTGCATCAAAACCCATTTTAGAACCCAAACCTGACACCGGTGAGGCAAAATCCAAATAGTCGATGGGTGTGTTTTCCATCATGACCGTATCGCGCACTGGGTCCATGCGTGTAGTCATTGCCCAAATGACATCTTCCCAGTTACGCGCATCCACATCATCATCCGTTACTATGACAAATTTAGTGTACATAAACTGCCGCAAGAAACTCCATACACCCATCATCACGCGCTTGGCATGACCAGGATACTGTTTTTTTATGGTGACCACCGCCATGCGATACGAACAGCCTTCAGGTGGCAAATAAAAATCTACAATTTCAGGAAATTGCTTTTGCAAAATTGGTATAAACACTTCATTGAGCGCAACACCTAAAATAGCGGGCTCATCAGGTGGACGCCCAGTGTAGGTGCTGTGATAAATAGGATCGCGACGGTGAGTAATTCGCTCAACCGTAAATACCGGGAAATGATCCACCTCATTGTAATAACCTGTGTGATCACCAAAAGGCCCCTCAGGCGCCATATCATTCGGCGCAATAAAACCTTCCAAAATAAATTCAGCTGAGGCAGGAACCTGCAAATCATTGCCGATACATTTCACGACTTCAGTTTTATCACCGCGCAATAACCCAGCAAAACCGTATTCGGAAAGCGTATCCGGAACTGGAGTAACGGCACCCAAAATAGTGGCGGGGTCAGCACCGAGCGCAACTGCAACAGGGAAATTTTGTCCGGGGTTTTGCAATTGAAATTCGCGAAAATCCAACGCGCCGCCTCGGTGCGAAAGCCAGCGCATAATCAGGCGATTTTTTGCAATTTTTTGCATTCGATAGATGCCGAGATTTTGTCGCTCTTTGTGTGGCCCACGTGTAACCACCAAAGGCCAGGTTACTAATGGACCAACATCACCCGGCCAACAAGTTTGAATCGGCAACTTATCTAAATCGACTGCAGCACCCTCAAGCACAATTTCTTGACTCGGCGCCTTGCTTAGCACCTTGGGTTGCATATTCAATACTTGCTTGAAAATCGGCAACTTATCCCATGCGTCTTTAAAACCTTTAGGTGGCTCAGGCTCTTTTAAAAACGCGAGCAATTTACCCACCTCACGCAAGGCCGCAACTGATTCTTGCCCCATGCCTAATGCCACGCGCTCAGGCGTGCCAAATAAATTTCCGAGCACAGGAATTGAATAACCTTTGGGATTTTCAAACAATAATGCAGGACCACCAGCACGCAAAGTGCGGTCGCAGATTTCAGTTATTTCAAGATAGGGATCAACTTCTTGCGTGATACGTTTTAGCTGGCCACGCGTTTCGAGGAGTGCGATAAAATCGCGGAGATCTTTGTATTTCATGTGCCTATCTCTAGTTACCCGCCTCTAATTGCAAGCCCCGAAAGGCTAGCAACCAAAAGCGGGCAACTAGAAGCTGGTGGCTGACAAATTATTTTCTTTTCATGGATTGGAAAAATTCGTCATTGGTTTTGTAATCTTTCAACTTATCCAATAAAAACTCTGTCGCTGATACATCTTCCATATCGTTCAATAGACGACGCAAAATCCAAATGCGCTGCAGCTCATCTTCTTTCGTCAGCAATTCTTCACGACGAGTACCAGAACGACGCAAGTTAATCGCGGGATAAATACGCTTCTCTGCAATTTTACGATCCAGATGCAACTCAAGATTACCAGTACCTTTAAATTCTTCGTAAATGACTTCGTCCATTTTTGAACCGGTATCAACTAAAGCAGTAGCAATAATACTCAAGCTGCCGCCTTCCTCAATATTACGTGCAGCACCAAAGAAACGTTTGGGGCGCTCCAGCGCATGCGCATCCACACCACCCGTTAACACTTTGCCTGACGAAGGAATTACAGTGTTGTAAGCACGCGCTAAACGCGTTACCGAGTCGAGCAAAATAATCACATCTTTTTTATGCTCAACTAAACGCTTGGCGCGCTCGATAACCATTTCAGCCACCTGCACATGACGCGATGGCGGCTCATCAAATGTAGAGGCCACTACCTCACCACGTACCGAACGCTGCATTTCAGTTACTTCTTCCGGGCGCTCATCAATAAGTAAAACAATTAAATGACACTCGGGATTATTGCGCACTATAGCTTGCGCAATATGCTGCATCATGATGGTTTTACCGGCTTTAGGCGGTGCCACAATCAGACCGCGCTGGCCTTTACCGATAGGCGCAATCAAATCGATAATGCGACCAGTAAGATCCTCCGTAGAACCATTGCCAGCTTCAAGCACTAAGCGCTTATTCGGGAACAGCGGAGTGAGGTTTTCAAACAGAATTTTATTGCGAGAACTTTCAGGCTTATCAAAATTAATTTCATTTACTTTTAATAATGCAAAATACCGCTCGCCTTCTTTTGGTGGGCGAATCTTGCCTGATATAGTGTCACCCGTACGCAAATTAAAGCGACGAATTTGACTTGGTGAAACATAAATATCATCAGGCCCAGCCAAATATGAACTGTCAGCAGACCGCAGAAAACCAAAGCCATCAACCAATATTTCCAGCACACCATCGCCGTAAATATCCTCTCCGCCCTTAGCGTGGCGCTTGAGAATATTAAATATAATGTCTTGTTTGCGGGAGCGTGCCAGGCTTTCCAGCCCCATTTCACGCGCGATATCTATCAGTGATTCAATTGATTTTGCTTTTAAGTCGGTTAGATTCATAAGTAAGACTTTGTGGATGGTTGTTGCGGATAATAAGCCGGATGGCTGAATTGTTTATTGGAAATCTGTTGTGTGTTTTCTATTATTTATAGCTAACAGGTTAACTGTTAACGCTTAAAACTCAACTGAAGGTATTCTGAATGAGGTTCGAACAACTGCAGGATTTAAAAGCTACCAACGCGGGGTTGAAGCCATCCAACGAAAGACAGAACCATGTGGGGAGTTCATCGTGGACGAGCAAGATGACTGGAGTATAACGACAAAATCAGCCAAGTGCAAAAAAAAAAGCAAAAACTAAAAAATTAAAAAGAAAGGCTGTATGAAGCAGCCTTTCTTTTTTTGTATTATAAGGCGCTATTAATAAACTCTACTAACTGCGTCTTGGACAAAGCCCCCACTTTAGTCGCCTCTACCTGGCCATTTTTGAAAATGAGCAGAGTAGGAATACCACGGATATTGAACTTGCCCGGTATTTCTTTGTTGGCATCAACATCTACTTTGGCAATTTTCACTTTACCGGCATATTGTTCGGCAAGATCGTCAAGGATAGGGGCAATCATTTTACAAGGGCCACACCAAGCCGCCCAAAAATCAACCAACACAGGAATGTTAGCGCTCAACACATCCTGCGCAAAGCTAGCATCAGTTACATGGACAATTGCATCATTACTCATTATACACTCCAAACCTAGACTTTAATAAACAGACTGCATCATAAGGATTGAGAGGATGCCTCGCAAGCAGAAAAAATCTATCGTATCCATAGCGGCCATCCATTTATAGGAGCCGCCTACAATAAACAATACGATGATCCAATAGCGTAGCTCATTTTATTTTATCCACAATATTCCCGAGCGTGTCGTTCAACTTATCCAATGTAATTGGCTTCGATAAATAATAATCCATCCCACAAGCAAATACTGCATCGCGATGCTCCTGAAGAGCATGCGCCGTTAATGCGACTATAGTCGTAGCAGGTAACGCGTGGCTTTTTTCAAACTCGCGAATACTACGAGTAGCCTCAAAGCCATCCATTTCTGGCATCTCACAATCCATTAAAATAATATCGTAGGGCTGAATTGCAGCGCGTACTGTATCAACCGCCAGCCTGCCATTTTCAACCAATTCTGGATGAATATTTAACTTACCTAATAGCCCCTTGATTACCATTCGATTCACGGCATTGTCCTCAGCGACCAACATCCGCAAATGCGAAAATTTATCAAGCGCTTGCAGCTCATGCTTATGCTCAAATACCACCGCAGAATCATATCCCAGCAATCCAGTTAATTCATACTTTAATGCCTTACCGGATACAGGTTTACGCAAAAATGAACGGATAGCATACCGGCGCAATAATTGCTGATCATGCAACACATTACTTGATGAAAAAATAAATAGTGGCGTTGTAGAAATTTCCCCACTACCTCTAATCAATCGAACAAAATCAATGCCATTCATATCTGGCAGCGTAGAATCCACCCCTACAAAATCAAATGCGTTCCCGCTATGTGATGCATGCAATACAGCAGTCATCGCCGCCTTACCCGATGCAACTACATTTAATTCTACTTGCCACGACTTACAATACTCACCCAGAAATTCCGCCATTTTTGCATTGGCGCCAACCAATAATAATTTTTTATTTTTCAGCGATGCAGTTAACTCTCGCTCCAATACAGTTTCAGTTGCAATAGTATCTGCTGGTAAAAATTCTGCAGTAAACCAAAATGTTGAGCCACCTCCCTTTACGCTATCAATACCAATTTCACCACCCATCAATTCAGCTAAACTTTTGCAAATTGCCAAACCCAAACCGGTACCGCCGTATTTGCGAGTTGTTGATGCATCCGCCTGATTAAACGAATCAAACAAATTAATTCCCGATGTTAAATCTATACCAATGCCGCTATCTTGAATAGAGAAGCGTAATTTTGGTTTTTCTTTCGTTGAGCCTGCCGCAAGCCCCACCTCTAGTGCCACAAAACCTTCGCCAGTAAACTTGAATGCATTACCAAGCAGATTAATAATAACTTGACGCAGGCGTGTTGAGTCTCCTTTTAATACAAGCGGCGTATTAGGCTTAACCCCACCCACTAATTCGATATTGCGTTTATTAGCGGCCGCGCCAAACAATTGCAAACAATCTTTGATCAAATCTTCCAGCGTAAATACAGTAGATTCAAGCTGCATTTTCCCTGCTTCGATTTTGGAATAATCGAGAATGTCATTAATAATTTCCAACAATGCTTCGCCCGACCGATGAATAACATCGATGTAATGTTTTTGATCTTCATTGAGAGGCGTATCGCGAAGCATTTCGAGCATGCCGATAACACCATTCATTGGCGTGCGAATTTCATGACTCATGGTAGCCAAAAATTGACTTTTGGCACGACTAGCATCTTCCGCCGCATTTTTTTGTCGCAGCGTTTCCAACTTTTCTTCTTGCTCTACTAAAAGAGCAACCTCTATTACTGCACGCTGTTCAATATCTTCCAGTACAGTTTCACGCATATGGTTAATTGCATTAACTACATTATCCAACTCATCTGGCGCAGGGTCAGATTTTACACGTTTAAGTCGCAGCGGCTGGGTGAAGTTCTTTAAATTTAAGCTGCGCGTGTAATTGGCGATCAGCTCCATGTGCCGAGTTAATAGCACATGCACCAACCATAAAATAACGAGTGACACCAACAAAGTTTTTGCAGACTGAACAATGGCAATAAAAAGTGCACGATCCCACAACTTATCATAAATACTCGAAAGACTCGCGGTAACCGTGAGAGTACCCAGGCGCTGTTCGGGAGTGCTCGCATCGCTATAGGTAAGCGGATATTCCTTTACTAAAAATTGGCTTTTTTTCGCATCTATTTCAGCTTGCGAAAATTTATTAGTACTGGCGGCCAGAGTTTGCTCGTTACTGTTCCAATCGCGCCAGACTACGCGTACCTGCACCACATCCTGAACATCCAAAACACTGCCAATTTGAATATTTAATTGCTCTTGATCGAAACCCCATAAGCTTTTGGTAATACTGGCAAGAGTGCTAATACGTACTTGATCGAGGCGCTTTTCAAGGGCAGTAACATCATCGTGAAAACTTCCATAGAGCTGTAGCAATATAGCCAACATAGTAATTAACGAACTACTGACAAGGGTTAACCCTAGCAAACGAAATGCTATAGGGTTTTCACGGGCATAATGGCTGAATTTAAACATAGATTAGGAGGGCTCGTCCCAGACTTCCAGAACTCTAAACATCAGCAAAGTGTAGCAGCTGATTAAACCAGTGCGTTCTTTTAAAATGAAACACTTTCAGTATTATCTCGATAGCGTCCTCACTAGCATATAAAAATATTTATCAAGGCATTATTTTTACAGCTATATTTAGCCGCTGTATAGTTTACAATGCGCCGGCCTTAAATTGAGTGTTGCAAACATTGAGTATTGCAAAGGTACGCACAATTTCAAGGCGCAAAACACAAGCCAGCACATTATCCTCAGCCAGCACCCCTTGTGTTTTGTCCAACCTGTAACCCATGGTGTGAACAATCCTGACGGAGAAAAGCGAATGAGTAAGCCATTTAATGGCGTTATGCATGTCATAACAAGCACTAAATCAATGATCCTGACAGCAAGCTGCCTAATGGCATTGTGCTCCGCCATGTTCAGCATCAACAGTGCCTTAGGCGCTCAACCCACAATCGTCCCAACATCAGCCAGCGAAGCCTCTCAGCCGGCGCTTTTTGATGCTGTCACTTCCCGCGCCAAATTACTGGCTCAGGATGATTTCAAACCTGTTACTGCTCACATTCCTGAAGCCTTGGCAAAAATGGATTACGATCAATATCGCTCCATTCGCTTCCGCTCCGATGCCGCCCTTTGGCACAATGAATCGCTATTTGAAATTCAATTATTCCATGCTGGCTTTCTTTACAAAGAGCCCATCATTTTGCATATGGCAACTAACGGCGACGATTCAACAGTACAGTTCAAACAAGAATTTTTTAACTACGACGCCAAAGCTGCACCCTTGGCCGGCATTGCCCCTAAAGACATAGGCTTTGCAGGTTTTCGGATTCATTACCCATTAAACAATAACCAGTACAAAGATGAATTTGCGGTATTTCAAGGCTCTTCCTACTTCCGCATTGTTGGCCCCGGACAAGCTTATGGTTTATCCGCACGTGGCCTCGCAGTAGATACAGCAGAACCCAAAGGCGAAGAGTTTCCCGTATTCCGCGAATTCTGGATGATGAAACCTACACCCGCAGAAAAACACATGGTGATGTACGCCTTACTGGATAGCCCATCAGTCACTGGCGCTTACCGTTTTGACATTTACCCTGGATCGCCCACTGAAATGAAAATCCAGGCGCGTCTTTTTGCCCGCAAAGACATACTTAAAGTAGGTATAGCACCACTGACAAGTATGCATATGTTTGGTGAAAACAGTGTGCGCCACTTTGATGATTTCCGCCCTGAAGTACATGATTCAGACGGGTTGTTGATGCAATCTTCATCCGGCGAATGGATTTGGCGCCCACTCACCAATCATCGCGGCCTGCACGTTTCCTCTCTGGGTGACATAAACCCGCGCGGTTTTGGCGTGTTGCAGCGCGATCGTGATTTCAATAATTATTTAGATACCGAAGCAAAATATGAACGTCGGCCAAGTTTGTGGATCAAACCTGAAAATAGCTGGGGAAAAGGCCGGGTTGAACTGGTTGAAATCCCGTCTGATAGCGAAGCCAACGACAATATCGTTGCTTATTGGGTGCCAGACCAAGCAATGAAAGCCGGCGACAGCCGCGAATTCAGCTATCGCTTGCGCAGTTTTGACGCCGATTTACCAGAGCAAACTGTTGCTAAAGTTATCCGCACCCGCACCGGCTGGGGCGCAGTAGCCGCGCAAGGCAACCCTCCGCCGAAAAGTAAACGTCAATTTGCAATTGATTTTCGTGGTGGCGAATTAGACAAGTTACTACCAGATGCAATACCAGAAGTAGAATTACAAAAAAACTCAGGCAACATTACTGACTTACGCGTGAGCAAATTGCCCGACGGCAAAACCTGGCGCGCCTCATTCAAAGTTGAACCTGATGGCAACACCGTCGTTGATATGCGTCTTTTCATGAAATTGCGCGACAAGCGCTTAACCGAGGTTTGGAGTTATGTCTGGTACCCAGATGCCATTCAATAATCCGCAGCACGTAACCAGTAAATCCAACGCTAAACCTATAGACCGCAGCCTGCTTCCGGAGAATTCAATCCGGTTGCCAGGCGAGTCTTGGCGTCGCCTGACCTATGCAGTCCTGACAATTCTGACTGCAGTTGCAGGCGTTTACATGATGTATGACATTCTTAGCGCCAACGGAGTAACCGTGCTTGAAGGCGTTATCCTGGTGCTTTTCGCTATTTCTTTTAGTTGGATTACCACCGCATTTTGGAGTGCCGTATGCGGATTTATCCTGCAAATGCTGCGCCTTGACCCACTTTCGTTAAAATCAATTGATAGTATTTATAACGATGCAATGCCCATAACCACCCGCACTGCCGTGGTTATGCCCATCTACAACGAAGACACACACCGTGTAATCGCTGGCTTTGAAGCCACCTTACGCTCGCTCGAAAAAACCGGCGAAATAACGCATTTCGATTTTTTTGTATTGAGCGACACTACCAATCTCTCGGTAGCTCAAGCCGAATTAAATGCCTGGCAACAACTTACTGAACGCTTGGGTGACTTAAGCAAGCAGACATTTTATCGCCGTCGCGTAAAAAATATTCATCGTAAAGTAGGTAACATCGCCGAGTTCTGCCAACGCTGGGGCAACAATTATGAAACCATGATTGTTCTGGATGCCGACAGTATTATGAGCGGCCACTGCTTGTTGCGAATGGTGCGCGCCATGCAGGCTAATCCGCGCACTGGCCTCATTCAAACAGTACCCGTACCGGTACGTCAAACCACTTTTTTTGGTCGCTTCGTGCAATTTGCAGCAGTACTTTATAGCCCCATGCTGGCAACCGGCTTGTGCTTTTGGCAAACCAGTGCCGCCAACTATTGGGGCCACAACGCCATCATCCGCGTCAAAGCTTTTATGGATCACTGCGGCTTGCCTACCATCCCTGGCAGCGCACCTTTTGGCGGCGATATTCTCAGCCACGATTTTGTCGAAGCAGCGATGCTGCGCCGTGCTGGTTGGGATGTGTTTTTGCTCGCGGACCTTGAAGGTAGCTACGAAGAAGTTCCTTGCAACATCATTGACTATGCCACTCGCGACCGCCGCTGGGTGCAAGGCAATATCCAGCACCTGGGCATTCTCGATGCTGCCGGCCTGCACCCCATCAATCGCCTGCACTTTTTGCTCGGTGCGACTGCCTATATTTCTTCGTTGATTTGGTTGTTGATGTTAGTGCTCAGCACAGCCGATGCAGTAGTACGTGCATTGAATAGCAATGTGTATTTCCCCGAAGCCACTCAGGCCTACTTACACATTATTCCTGATTGGCCAATCGCCAAAACGGGGCTAATTGTCTCCTTGATTGTGCTAACAACATCATTGCTGTTACTTCCCAAATTTTTGGGCATCATTGCTACGCTTACACACCGCCGTGAACAATTTGGCGGCACGCAAGCGATACTTCGCGGGACAATAGTTGAGACTGCATTTGCAGTGCTTATCGCCCCCATTATGATGTCGTTTCACGCTTACTTTGTCGTATCAGTACTACTAGGCTTCAAGGTAAATTGGGATGCCCAAGACCGCGAAGGACGTTTATTATCATGGGGGGAAAGCTTTGCCCGCACTTTGAGAACGACAATCGTCGCTTTACTCTGGGGTTACATGACATTCAGTTATGCCCCCATATTCTTCTGGTGGTTAATGCCTATTTTGACTGGATTAGTTTTAGCAGCGCCGATTGTGCGTTACTCCAGCAGCCTCACCCTAGGCGCGAACTGTCGCGCACACCGTATTTTCGTCAGCCCTGATGAAACCAATGAAGACCCCGTGCTAACTGATTTGCGCCACCTACTCAGTAATGAACACCCCAAGCTTGAAACTCCCGCAGGAATTCCCGCATTACCGCCTGACAACTGGGGCGACATGCCAGAACAGGATTTGGAGGAGTACCCGCCTAAAGATTATTCGTG
>JAYTSJ010000136.1:0-8623 GCA_043745725.1 Gammaproteobacteria bacterium
CTACCGTCGGGAAAGTAAACCCATTCCGATTCAAGCAACTCACGACAAAATGGACTGTTAGCGGGCTCTTCCTGTAAATCGACCAAGCTCGATAGATTGAGCTGGTAGACCGGCTCGTAAAAGCCTTGCTTGAGCAACCAGATCGCACCACCCGGCGCATGTGTGGTGGAGGCCACCGCGAAAAAAGCACGCTCATTGACCTCACTACTCTCTGCCGGCTCCGCAAGATAATTGATAATGCGCAGCCATTCACTACGATAATCATATTTATGGTGAAACAGATGCTTATTGATAAATACCGAAAGTTGCAAACGCAGATGGTTAGAGACAAAAACGGTTACAACCAAAAGCACTGCCACCACCAGCGCAAAGCTATAAATCGCCGCTCCCCAATTACCGCCATACAGCTGTATATAATATCCAACTGTAGAGAGGAGCGTAATTAATACACCTATACCAATCAGTGACGTGGTGTAGAAAGCAATCGGGCGCGAGATATTGAAGTTCGCCGTTTTGGGCGCTTGCTGCAAAGGCACCAATCCGCCCAGAGCCATAAATAAACAAGTGGCAATGGAAACTGCCGCGCGTGACTGCCAGAGGTACGGATAAATCTCTTCCTGGAAAATAAGCAGATGGGTATAGCGATACACATCATAGATAAAGATGATGCCCAAGTTCATGCAAAGCAGTTTGATTTGACGATCATTTACCGCCGCATAACGATAAAGTTGCTCAACGCTCACCAAACTAACCACGGCTAAAGCCAGAGCGCACCAAGGCGCGAGTAAAAACACTTTTTCATTAGCGAACAATGTAACCAGCAGCATTATCAGAGTAAGTGGCCAACCCAAGCCAAACAGTAGCTGCAGACTGCGGGGTAAATGCTGTTGATTGCTGTGATGCAGTAACGAGAGAGCTATGGCCAATACCCATCCGTTGTAATGCAAACACTCCAGAAAAGGTAACCATTGTGACGAAAAGGTATCGCTATAAGATAGAACGATGGCACTCAAATACAAGGTATGCAGGAACGCGGCAAAGGTAAACGCATAGCTGCGCTGCTGATGGAAATATTGGTAAGCGTAAATAGCAGTCAGTAGTGCCGCAACAATAGCCGCGCTAAAGTAAGCAGTAAAAGCAACATTGGCAAATTCCATAATATTGTGAAACCCCACATTTTTATTCGCCGCAGCATAACATCGCGACAAGATAGAACAAAACCTTGCCGTTAATTAGTCTTTAACCTTCTTTTGGCAAACTAAAAGACTTTCCATAAAGTCAAAAGACATGGCACATATTAATAAATTATTGGCTATAATGACCCCGTCGCGCCCCCCCTAAAGCGCAAATCATAAACATGAGGAAAAAGACGTGAGCCCAATGAAGAAATTATTAAGTATGCTGGCTGTTGCTAGCTTGTTAGCCCTTTCTGGTGTTGCTTTCAGCGAAACTAAAACAGCTGATGCTGATACTACAAAAGAACGCATTGCACCAGTGGGCAAAACCTGTAAAGCAGGTGAAGCTTGCGCAGGCGCGCCTGCTGCAGCTGCAGCTCCTGCTAAATCAGGCAAAGATGTTTTTGCTGCATCATGCACTATGTGCCACACACCAGGCCTAATGAACGCACCTAAATTCGGCAACGCTGCCGACTGGGCCCCACGTGCAGCAAAAGGGATAGACACTCTTTATGCTCATGCGCTTGCTGGCTTTAATGCCATGCCTGCCAAAGGCACTTGCGCTGCGTGTAGCGATGCTGAAGTTAAAGCAGCTGTTAAATACATGGTAGATGGCAGTAAAAAATAATTTACTCTTGTCAATAAAAAAGCCAGCGACGAAAATCGCTGGCTTTTTTATTGCACTTTTTTTATTGTAGCTTTTCTACACAAAATATTAATCAAATAAGTTTAACAATCCCGCCAAAGTTTCTTCGCCCTTGGCAACATTTTTTTCCTGACTTACCACACCAAAACCTTCACGCTCTACATCATCTGCTGGTAACTCATCCAGGAAACGGCTGGGAGTAGTTTCACCATATTCACCAAATTGTTTGCGCTTACCTGCAAGTGTCATGGTCAATGTGCGTTGCGCGCGCGTAATACCCACATAAGTAAGGCGACGCTCTTCTTCAATATTATTAGCGTCAATACTATTGCGGTGTGGCAACAAATCCTCTTCCATTCCGACGATAAACACATGTGGGAACTCCAAACCTTTGGACGCGTGCAAAGTCATTAGCTGTACTTGATCACTAAGATCTTCTTCTTCCTGCCGCTCAAGTAAATCGCGCAAGACTAATTTAGCAATGGCATCTTCAATTCGAGCCTCGCCCTCTTCGTCATCATCAGTCGTTTTATTCAAACTTTTTTGCAGCGAATCAACTAAATAAAAAACATTGTCGATGCGCTTTTCAGCCGCTTTGCTACTCGGCGAATTTTGATGTAGCCACCCAACATAATCTATATCGTCAATCATTTCGCGCACTGCAGCCACAGGATCATTATTTGCGCAATTGCACGCAACTTGTTTTAACCAATGCGAAAAGCGGAGCAAACGATCCAGATTTTTTTCTGCGATGTGACTACCTAAACCAACCTCTTCGATGGCTGAAAATAAGCTAATTTCGCGTTGACTGGCGTAACTACCGAGCGCTTCAAGCGTGCTGGTGCCGATATGACGACGTGGAGTATTAATCACGCGCAAAAAAGCATTGTCATCATCGGTATTCACCAATAAACGTAAATATCCCATCACATCTTTAATTTCAGTTTTAGCGAAAAATGATGAGCCCCCACTAATTTTGTAGGGAATTTGGTGCTGCTGTAATTTCATTTCTAGCAAGCGCGATTGATGGTTGCCGCGATACAATACAGCGTAGTCCCGAAATTTATTTTGTTTGCGCATACGCTGCGTCAAAATTTCTGTGGCGACACGTTCTGCCTCTGCATCTTCATTCGCGCAGCGCACTATACGAATATGATCACCCAAGCCCATCTCGCTCCAAAGGGCTTTATCAAATTCGTGAGGGTTGTTGGCAATCAAATGGTTTGCCACACGAAGAATGCGACTTGTTGAGCGATAATTTTGTTCCAGCTTAATGACTTTTAATTGCGGGTAATCCTGCTTCAATTGAATTAAATTTTCTGGCCGCGCACCACGCCACGCATAAATAGATTGGTCATCATCGCCAACCACTGTAAGCGTGGCGCGATTACCAACTAGCAATTGCACTAACAAATATTGACTGGAATTTGTATCTTGATATTCATCAACCAATAAATAACGGATCTTACGCTGCCAGCGCGTTAAAATTTCACTGTGCTGCTGAAAAAGGTCAACCGGTATCAAAATTAAATCGTCAAAATCAACAGCATTGTAAGCGCGCAAGGCCTGATTGTATTGTTGATAAACCAGCGCAATAGTTTGCCCGGCCTGATTTTGAGTGTCAGCGGTTTGTGCTAATTCAAGCGCCTTTTTCGGGGTAATTAAATCATTTTTCCAGTTGGATATTTGATTCTGTACTAGATTTAAGTGATCTTTATCCAGATCACCGTCTCTCATCATCAATTCTTTTAATAGTGAACGCGCATCTTCTGCATCAAAAATAGAAAAACCTGGCTTGAAACCCAGACTTTTATATTCGCGGCGGATGATGTTGAGACCCAGGTTATGAAAAGTTGAAACGGTCAACCCTTTAGCGGCACTACCTTGCACTAAATTACCGACTCGCTCTTTCATTTCACGCGCCGCTTTATTGGTAAAGGTGAGCGCGGCAATGTGGCGTGCCGGGATGTCGCATTTTTGAATCAAATAGGCGATTTTGCGCGTAATTACACTGGTTTTTCCACTGCCGGCCCCTGCAAGTACAAGACAGGGCCCATCAATGTAGAGAACGGCTTCTTTTTGGCGGGCGTTTAGTTCTGTCACGAGGCCTCGAAATACTTTTTTCAGGAGGATTCTATTGTATCAAGCGCAAACAGACCTGTATGTCAGTTGTTTTTATAACTACAGCTTTTAAAAATAATCCAAGTGTCTTTGTTTGCTATATAGAGTTAAATCTCATTTATTATAAGCAAGGCAAGGTGTAAAGTCGGCGAATAAAGAGCATGGCGCCAAAAAGAGCGGTTATGCCGAAAATATCTAGTACTTAAGTTAGGGATTTAAGAGGTATGAAGAAAGCAACAAAAATTTTATTTATTGACCGTGAATACGGTGAATACCTGTTGATTGCCGATCTTTTGTCACAAGTTCGCCATGTAGATTATGAGCTGATCTGGTGTAACCAGCTTGATGCAGCCTTGCCGCAAATTTTGTCTAACGAGTTTGATGTGGCACTGCTCGATTTTTTTTGGGGTGAACTGAGCGTTCGCGATTTATTAAATGCGGCAAAAGTCCAAGCTAATATCACGCCGATTGTAGTCATGACAGATGAAATGGAAATCGAGGTAGATCGCGATGTCATTCGCGCTGGCGCTGCCGACTATCTCATTAAGGGTCAAATTAGCCACCAATTATTAGAACGCACATTGCGCTATGCCATTGAACGCAAACAAACTGAACAATATTTAGCACGCTTAGCGCATTATGATCAGCTCACTGATATCCCCAATCGCATTTTATTTCGCGATCGCCTGGAACATGTTATTCATTTGGCAAATCGCGATAAAACGTCGTTTGCATTAATGTTTATTGATTTAAATGGTTTTAAATTAGTGAATGATAATTTTGGCCATGATGTAGGCGATGTGATCATTCGCATTTGTGCCGAGCGTTTAAATGCGTGCTTGCGTCGCAGTGATTCAGTAGCACGTATTGGTGGTGACGAATTTACTTTATTGTTAACGCATATTGAAAATAATACTGATGTTGCACACATTGCTGAAAAAATTATTGAGTTAATTTCTGAGCCCTCAGAAATTAATGGCTATGAGGTGTCCGTAGGTTGCAGTATCGGCATCGCGCTTTACCCGCAAGCGGGACATGATGCAGAAAGCCTGCTTAAAAATGCCGATATGGCGATGTATAAAGCCAAGCAAGAAGAAGGCAGTAGTTTTTGTTTCTTTACTGATGCAATGAATAAAAATGTACATCGGCAATTGAAACTTGAAGCAAATTTACGCAAGGCATTAAAAAAAGGTCAATTTTTTTTACAATATCAACCTCGTGTGGATATGCAAACCAATGAAATCATTGGCCTTGAATCTTTGTTGCGCTGGGACAACCCTGAGAGCGGGGCACTGAATGCCAGTGAATTTATTACGGTAGCAGAAGATACGGGATTAATTACTGCGATTGGCTACTGGGCAATTCGACAGGCCTGTGAAGATTTAAAAAGAATTCATGCGCAGTTTGGCAGCGGTCTAGTCATGTCTATTAACCTTTCCATGCGCCAATTTAAAGATGAAAGATTAGTGCAGGAAATAGCAGCAATATTTGAAGAATTGGAAATTCAAGCCGGCGATGTAGAGCTAGAGTTAACCGAATCGTCCATGATGGAAAATATTGATCTGGTCAGTTTGTGTATGCGTCCATTGGCATTTTTCGGCATTAATTTCGCGCTGGATAATTTTGGTACTGGCAGCTCATCGTTTTTACATTTACAGCGCTTACCTATTAGCACTGTAAAATTATCATCTCGATTTATGGCTGAGTTACAACGCAATACCAGTGATCGTCGTTTAGTGGCCGCAATGATTACCCTCGCACATAATTTAGGTAAAATTGTTGTAGCGGATGGAGTGGAAACATTTGAACAAAAAAGCTGGCTGCAAGAAGCTGGCTGCGATCATATGCAAGGCTATTATTTTGCACCTCCGCAATCACTCGAAGACGTATGCAAAACCTTGCATGCACATCAACAACACAATAAAGACACCGATCTAATAACAATTTAACTTGTACTTCTTGAAACATTTCCCGCCATCATTAGCCGTCAAATATCCTGGCAGAAAAATGCCGCACAACATTGACTTGCAGCAAGCACTCTAAAAAATTCCGCAGCAATTAACTAGTCGCCCCTGAAAAACAATGCGTTGTAGATTTTTCAGGGCTGACTACTTATTGTAAAGCCAACATCTCATTGCAAAGTATTGAGTTCATCGTCAGTTCAGTCGGTGCCACTGACTTTTTTAAAAAGTTATGCAGGTTATCTGCAGTATGCAACTTGGCGGTATTATTTTGATGTGCGGGTTTGTTTTTGCATAGAAATTTCCTTCCCCATTGCGGTCCCTCCCTCACCTACGAACAGTTAATGGGAAATAATAACGAATCTGCCTAGCTATGGCCTGCTCAAGGCAATCATATGAAATTGATTACGCCCTGCCTTTTTAGCTTGGTAAAGCGCCTGATCAGCCTGTTTGGCCAGCTTCGCTAAATCGATATTGTCTGCGCTCATACAGGTAATGCCAATGCTGGTAGAAACAGCCTGAATAGCACCTTGCACAAGAAATGGCTGCTGAATGGATAGCAGCACTTTTTCAGCAATCAATTTTGCTTCTTGTGAATCGGTAATGGCCTCAAGGATGATAGTAAATTCATCGCCTGCCAAGCGACATACTGTATCCGTCGCTCTTACGCAAAGACGTAACCGAGTTGCGAATTCCCTGAGCACTTCATCACCCCCCGCGTGACCGAGTGTGTCATTGATTTGCTTGAAGTGATCCAGGTCAAGAAACATCAGCGTCAGTAATTTCCCCGACCTGGCTGCACGTAGCGCCGCCTCTTGTAGTTTTTCTTCATAACTTCGGCGGTTTGGCAGCCCGGTTAATGCGTCGGAGCGGGCAAGTAGTTGTAACTGTTTTTCATGATTTTTCGTATCAGTGATGTCCGTCGTCATGACATAGATACCCTTTACTTGTCCTTCCTTGATATCAGGAATTCCCACAATTTCCACAGTACGGAGCTGATTGTTTATCATGCTTGTGGTTTCAAACTGCACTCGCTCTCCCATCAAATTGCGCTTTAGCTGCTCCTTGCCGAGCTCATATATGTCTTTACCAAGCACTTGCTCCACGGATTTTCCGATCATCATCGCCGGCGACACTCCAAACCATTGTTCGTAAGTCGCGTTACAAAAACGGTAGATTTCGTTGTGGTCGATATAGGCGATCAACACCGGCAGGTTATCTGTAACCGTCCTTAAGCGTTCCTCGCTTTCAGCTTGAAGCACTTCGCTGCTCTTGCGCTCTGTAATGTCCATTGCCATAGCGTAAAACCCACGTGAGCCTCCCGATACATCAACGTCTGGGACATAGGTCGTGTGGTAATGCCGCCGTTCTCCGTTAATGAAAATATCGCGCTCAAAAATCACTTTTTCGCCAGCAAGTACACGGTCTACATAGGGTTTCATTTGTGTATATCGCATATCGCCGTAGGCGTCCGCTAAAGACTGTCCAATCAAGTCCTTATTTTCGCCTTGAAATACCGAGCTTGCCGCTGCGCTATTCAAAAAGAGAAGCGTCTCGTTCTGGTCAACATGGCCGATCATTGCCGGGACATTTTCAGTCACCGCACGCAGGCGTTGCTCGTTAATTACTAAACGCTTTTCTGAGTCTTTAAGATCAGTAACATCGTTCATGGCGACGACAGCGCCTAAACTTTCCCCCTTATCTCCGACAAGCCGACGGCCGCTAGCGTGCAGAAATCTCGGCGGCTTTCCTTTTGGCGCGATCACCATTTCTACGTTGTGAACAGTGTCGCCGGACAGGGCTCGAAACAGCGGCACCTGATCAAGTTCAAGGAGTGTTTTTCCGTCTCCTGCGTAAAGGCTGTAGTGTTCCGCCCATTCAGTGCTCTCCATCAGTTCGACATCCAGCCCGTGAAGTTCACGAGCCGCTCGGTTGAACAGGGTTAAGGCTCCAGTGCTTGAACAGGCAACAACGCCTACGTCAATGGCGTCCAGTACGGCGTCCAACAATTGTTGTTTTTCCTCCAGTTGCCTCTGTGCGTCCTTACGCTCAGATATATCATGTAAAAAAGCGTGAAAATAATGCTCACCGGCGAGTGTCATTTTGCCGATGATCATTTCCACCACTATGTCATGTCCCTTCTTATGCCGCGCAGATACCTCCACGCGTTTATTAATGATTGGTGCAATGCCGTTCGCTAAAAAAGTTTCCATGCCTTGCGCGAGATGTGTTCTTAACGCGGGAAGGGTCATCAGCTCTGCCATCGGACGACCTACAGCTTCTCCTGCCGTCCAGCCGAATGTGGCTTCCGCCTGTCTATTCCACTCAGTAATGATGCCCCGCTGATTCATGCCGACGAAGGCATCGTTGGCATTCTCAATCAGCAACTGGATCTTTTCTTCCTGGCTGCGTTTTAATTCGGCATTCGTTTTTTCTTCAGTAATATCCAGTATCACGCCGGTATAGACGATCTCGATGTCCGAGAGTAGTGATGGTGTAGATCTGTATCTTAGCCAGCGAATAGAACCGTCCTCTAACAGTAAACGACCTTCGTATTCCCATTTGCTCTTGGTCTTCACTGCCGCTTGTATAGACAGTATCAAAGCATCACGGTCTTCAGGATGGATACGGACTTGAGTCCAGTCCTGCATCAGGATTTCCGTGTCGATACCATATAGCTCTTCGAATTTTTCAGATATGTAGTAAAAACCCATTTCGCC
>JAYTSJ010000137.1:0-17702 GCA_043745725.1 Gammaproteobacteria bacterium
GTCTTGATGCATATAAAAATAAGCCATGGGGTCACTTGTGGCTGTTGCTTTATCCTTTCTACATAAAAATATTAACTTCCAGGGTATTAAAGAGATGAGTACAAATAAACAAAGTAATTTTGTTTTTAAAGCAAAATTAGCAATTATGGCTGGTGTTCTGGCGCTTTCCGGCGCAACAGTAATGGCAGATGTGTTAAACCCGGTTATCGGGCCGTTGCTCTACGAAGAAAACTTTAATACCCTGGATTCTACTGTTTGGAATTCTATTAATGACGATGGTTGTGGCATAAGTTTGTGTGGTTGGGGCAATCAGGAGCTTGAATTTTACCGGCCTGCCAACCTCAGCATTGACGACGTTCCATTTGAGCCTGGCACCAAAGCACTCGCGATTCAAGCGAAGCGTGAAGATTCTGGCGGCAAGCCTTTCACCTCAGGCAAAATTACTACTGAAGGTAAGCTTCAAGTCAAGTACGGCATGATTGAATTTCGTATGAGTACTCCGCAGGTGGGTACAGGCTTATGGCCAGCAGGTTGGATGCTGGGTACCACCACTCAAATATGGCCAGCTAAAGGAGAGCTCGACATTATGGAGATGGGTCACAAACTCTCTTATCTGAACCCACTGGGTTCAGATACCAATAGCTATACTGCTGCTAACGCGATTTTTTATGATACCAATGCTTGTGTTCCAGGCAATGAATCTTGCGCAGCATCTACTGCGTGGCAAACCAAGAATTCTTATGTAGCCAGTATCCCACTCGTCAATCGTTTTGTAATCTATCGCATGTATTGGACAGATAGCCAAATTCGCTTCACTGTTATCGATAACGGTGTTGAGCATGATATGTACAAGGCTCCTATCGCTATTACTGCTGAAGCTTCTGAATTTAATGCGCCCTTCTACTTTTTGTTTAACTTAGCGGTTGGCGGTAATTTCACTGATGCGGCAAATGCCGGCCAAGTAACTGCGCCTTTGCCAAGTAAAATGTATATCGATTATGTACGTGTCTACAAATTAAATGGCTTAGGCGAAGTTAAGTTGGGCAACCAAACCCCTAAGGAAACCGGTGTTTTAGGTATATTTACGGATAGATCTGCCGCTTCTTTATCTAGAAATCTTATTCCGGGTGTTGATAGCGATATCTGGGTGTGGAATGGTCTATCAGCTAGTACGATGCCTGCTTATGAGGGTGCTAATGTACTGGCGTGGAACTACACTACCGGCACTTGGTTTGGTGGCAGCGTGACACCAAGAAGCTTAATTGATATGAGTAACTTTGCGCCAACAGGAACACTTAAGTTTCACATCAAAATTCCAGCAAATGTCGCTTTTAAAATCGGCATTAAAGACAATTACACCAATGAAAGTTGGGTTCAGTTTCCTGCTAATCAAACTAAATACGGATTAGTTCGCGATGGAGAATGGCGTGAGGCGAGTATTCCAGTTTCTGAGATTCGCGGACAAGCAATTGCTCTTCAAGCTATGACGCAATTGTTTATGTTTGCAAGTGATGGCGCGCCGTCAAACTTCCAAATTGGGATAGACGACGTGGTATGGGATTGCGGTACCGATGCAGCCTGCCTAGCCACTGAAACTTCATCATCATCCGTTGGTAGTGTAGCGTCCTCAGTAGTGGGTGGTTCGTCCTCAATTGGAAGCAGTGTTAGTTCGTCGATAGCTGTTAGTAGTGTGGCTTCTAGCGCTACTAGCTCCGTAATCGTGGCTAGCTCTTCATCTGTTGCTACTTCTACACCTACCGGTAATGGCTATACCATTACATCGCCCTCTAGCGTACGTTTCTACTCTACCGACGCTGACTGGTCTGTTATTCACTACACCTTGAATGGCGGTAATCAAGAAAATGTAGGCATGATCCATAACAGCGACAACACCAACACCTTTGACCTGATGAGTATCATTGACGGAACATTCATAGACTTTTTCTTTACTGTGAAACCTGTAGGCGCTGGCGCTTATGATTCAGCTCATCAATCGTTCACCATGGGTGCGGTTAATAGCTCCTCTTCTTCGTCTGTTAGTAGCGCATCTTCAGTCAGTTCAACTGCAAGTTCGGCAGTGGCATACAGTTTGGTTGTTGAAGCTGAAGATAAGTCCTTTGACAACGGTGGTATAACGGTGGTGCCCACACAAGATATGGGTGGCGGTAGCAATATTGTTATCAGCAGGGCTACTTGGGTAGCCTACACGAATAAATTAACTATTCCCGCTACTGGTGTCTATCAAATTGAATACCGAGTTGCCAGTACTTCAGGGGGTTCATTTATAGCAGAACTTGATGGTGGGCAACCGCAATACGTTAATTTAGGTACTGTTACAGTTCCTGCTACTCATGGTGACCAAACATGGATAACCATTACCCAAACAGTAACCTTGACGCAAGGCGCACATGCGTTTGGCATTAATACTGCTGCTGGTGGCTGGAGCTTTAATTGGTTTCGTATCTCCAGTGTGACAAGTTCATCAAGCAGTTCTGTAGCCCCGAGCTCAGTATCTGCAAGTTCAGTAGCCCCAAGTTCAGTTCCTGCAAGTTCAGTAGCGCCGAGTTCAGTACCTGCAAGTTCAATAGCGCCGAGTTCAGTACCTGCAAGTTCAGTAGCCCCGAGCTCAGTACCTGCAAGTTCAGTAGCTCCGAGTTCAGTGCCTGCAAGTTCAGTTGCACCGAGCTCAGTACCTGCAAGTTCAGTAGCTCCGAGTTCAGTACCTGCAAGTTCAGTAGCTCCGAGCTCAGTGCCTGCAAGTTCAGTCGCACCGAGCTCAGTACCTGCAAGTTCAGTAGCTCCGAGCTCAGTACCTGCAAGTTCAGTGGCACCGAGTTCAGTTGCTGCAAGTTCAGTTGCACCGAGTTCTGTCGCTGCAAGTTCAATAGCGCCGAGTTCAGTACCTGCAAGTTCAGTAGCCCCGAGCTCAGTGCCTGCAAGTTCAGTAGCTCCGAGCTCAGTAGCCGCAAGTTCAATAGCGCCGAATGGTTCGGGTGGCAATGAAGTTCCTGGCTCATCAGTGAGTTCAGTAGCTGCAAGTTCAATGGCCGCAGTCAGTTCTGCAGGCACGAGCTCTGTAGCTGCAAGTGTGGTTACTTTGAGCAGCGCAAGCGCATCAAGCGTAGGTGAAGTGGTGGTGGTAGGAACAAATCCGAAGCCCCATAAAAAATCTGGCGGTGCTATCAACTGGAGTGATTTATTATTGCTTGGTCTATTGAGTTTTGCGTGTTTTCAATACACAAAGAAAGAAAAGTTTGCTGTAAAAAGCGCGAAATAAATATTTGTAAAAAGTATTGGTAAGAAAAAAGACCTCCGTTAAACGAGGTCTTTTTTTATGTTCGTGTGTTGTGTATTTTGAGGTTTTATTTATGGCTAGTGAGTATGCTGAGATTCGCTACCAATGCATCAATAAGGCAGTTGTGATCAAGGAGGTCAAATAAACTGTGTGACGCTGAATACTTATTATAAGATACTGCACAACAAATTAACGTTAGCTGTTGTTTTACATCAGCCCAATTTTGTTAAATCCGTTAATCTCTTAAAATAGCTCTCTAGGATTCAACCTTTGAAACGAAGTAACGCCAGCCGCAAACCACCTGTTTCTGAATCTGCCAATAATCTCGGTGGTCACATAGTACGAGAGGGCGCATTAATTGGCCTGGTTGCCGTGTGTATCTATTTATTAATGGCGATGTTCAGCTACGACACCGCTGATGGTGGCTGGACTAGTACAGGCGAGAATCCGCATATTGCCAACTTGGGTGGTCGTTTTGGTGCTTGGTTAGCAGACGTTTTCTTTTTGCTTTTTGGTTATTTAGCCTATTTGTTCCCTGTCATGCTGGCCTACCGTATTGTTTTAGTATTCCGCGATCGCGCGTATCACAGAAATCTTGATTGGTTAATGATTGGTTTGCGTGCAGTTGGCCTTATCCTGGTGATGGTTGCGGGTACTGGGCTTACTACTATGCACTTTAGTGGTGGCGAAACTGTATTGCCTTACTCCAATGGTGGTTTGCTTGGTGGTGGTATTGCAACTTTAGCTGAGCATGCATTTAACTACACTGGCGGCACTTTATTGCTGCTCGCCTTATTTTTATTCGGCATGACTATCTTTACCGATTTGTCCTGGTTTGCATTAATGGATGAAATTGGTCGTTGGACACTGATAGGCATTGCTATGGCTAATGAAAAGTGGCTTCAGTATCAACGTGAGAAAAAAGAACAACAATTTGCGTTGAATGCGCAACAGCACCGTCGCGAGGTCGTAATAGAGCATGCCAAAGTCGAAGCTAAACGACAGGCGCCAGTTATTATTGCGGAGCCGCCCAAAAAGAAACCGGCTCCTAGTCCGCGCGCAGAAAAAGAAAAACAAGTTTCGTTATTTGAAACCCTAGAGCCAGCTGATGGTAGCTTGCCCGCATTAAGCTTGCTCGACCCTGCTGATAAGCGTAGCGATAAGGGTTATTCCAAAGAGTCTTTGGAAGCTATGTCTAAACTGTTGGAGTTAAAGCTCAAAGACTTCGGTATTGAGATTGAAGTCGTTTCAGTACAGCCCGGCCCCGTAGTTACCCGCTTTGAAATTCAGCCCGCTGCAGGTATTAAAGCCAGTCGCATTTCAGGCCTCGCTAAAGATTTGGCGCGTTCACTTGCGGTAGTGTCTGTGCGCGTAGTGGAAGTTATTCCCGGGAAATCCTTCATGGGGATCGAGATTCCCAATGCGCATCGCGAGATTGTACGTTTGAGTGAAGTTATCTCTTCCGAGGTTTACGAAAGCTCAAAGTCAGTGCTCACTATGGCGCTAGGGCACGATATCTCTGGTGAGCCGATAGTGGCTGATTTGGCCAAAATGCCGCACTTGTTGGTTGCAGGAACCACCGGCTCAGGTAAATCCGTGGGCGTTAACGTGATGCTTCTTAGCCTGCTGTTCAAATCCACGCCCAAAGAAGTGCGCTTGATTTTGGTTGACCCGAAAATGCTGGAGCTTTCGGTATACGAAGGTATTCCGCATTTGCTCACACCGGTCATTACGGATATGAAAGACGCAGCCAATGGCCTGCGCTGGTGTGTGGGTGAAATGGAGCGTCGCTATAAACTTATGTCAGCGATGGGCGTGCGTAATTTGGCGGGTTTTAATCGCAAAGTGGATGATGCAATTAAAGCTGGAACTCCGATTGTTGATCCTTTGTTTAAGCCGGAAGAAAATTTTGACCCTGGTTTGGAGGTTGCAGTTGCACCGAATCTGGAAGTGTTGCCCAACATAGTTGTGGTGATAGATGAGTTTGCCGACATGATGATGATTGTCGACAAGAAAAAAGTAGAACAACTTATTTCCCGTATCGCCCAAAAAGCGCGCGCTGCAGGAATTCACTTAATCCTTGCGACTCAGCGTCCATCGGTAGATGTAATTACCGGCTTGATTAAAGCCAACGTGCCTACACGTATAGCCTTCCAGGTTTCTTCTCGCATCGACTCGCGAACCATTCTTGATCAAGGCGGCGCTGAACAATTACTCGGTCATGGCGATATGCTGTATTTACCTCCCGGCACCAGCTTACCGGTGCGTGTCCACGGCGCTTTCGTAGACGATCACGAAGTTCATCGCGTCGTTGCAGATTGGAAAAAACGTGGCGCCCCCAATTATATTGATGGCATTACCGACGACAGCAACAATAGTATTCCTGTGCCTGGCATGGCGAGCGAAGGCGAAGATGGCGATAACGGTGAAAGCGATGCTCTTTACGACGAAGCTGTTGCCTTTGTGCTCGAAACTCGTAAAGCGTCCATCTCATCCGTACAGCGTAAATTACGCATCGGCTACAACCGTGCGGCGCGGATGATAGAAACCATGGAAGCAGCGGGTGTAGTTTCGTCTGCAGGGCACAATGGTAATCGTGAAGTATTGGCGCCGGGGGGCAGACATTAATTTCTATCAGTAAATTGATAAGCAAATGGAGGTTAATATCAGGTTGAACAGAATCGCATTGGTATCGTCGATGCACTACAACAATCATTGTGCAGAAGAGTAATGTAATAGTTGAATTATTTAAAAAACGATCTGAGTTGTTAGAAAATTTTAGGAATATGTAATGGACAATAAATATTTTGAACAATTTAAAACTATTCAGGATCTTGAACTTGTTATTAATCAAATAATTGTTGAGCATCGGGATGCTAAAAAGAAACCAATTAGGTGTTATGTTTAGAGTTGTCGTGCCGCCTAATGGCCCAACAAATTATATTGAAGGTACCCAAGGCCGATATAGGCTTGTGGAAGGGGTAAGGGTTTGTGATTACAATTTTGAAAAAGCTACCAATCTTGAGTGGGTAATACCAGATTTAACTATGGGGCTCTCTTTTTCAAAAACGTTATCACATTTAAAAAATACCCGAAAAATGTTAAGTCGTCATGCTAAAGGTTTGAATAAGCCAGGACCAGCGAATGTGGCGTGGTGGATTTTAGAAGGGCGGGACTTACCTGACGGAATGCAATTTGTTCAAGATGTGAAAGACAAAAGCCACTATTTCCTGACGGTTACGAAAAGAATGCATATAAAAACATTAGTGAGAAATTTGCAGCTAATTGCTTATAAAATGACAGTTGCAAAAGATATGACCTTTGAGGGATGAGCCATGCTAGATTTTAGTGGAAACGATGCCAAAGCAAAATTAATTGCGCTGTACTACGCAAATAAATTGATGTCCTCGAACCTCAAGGAAGTTTTGAGTGCTAAACGAAATGTTGCTGATCGAGATGAGGCTATTGCGCTTGCAAAATTTTATTGGGAAATGTTAGATGCCTCGGTGCAAGACGAAGTTAATCACGTTGAAGTGTTGGGTGAGGTTGGTCTGCAGTTTTGGATGGAGCGTTTATTAAATATTGTTGGCGGTTACCTAACAAAAATTGGTTACGAAGATGAATGGAATGATATATGCGATCAAGCGTGAAGCAAGTTTAATACACGCGTGCAGTAATGAACTAATGGTACATTAAAACACTATTGTTAAAATGTATTATTTTATGTGTTATGTAATTTTTTTTGGAACTTATATGAAGTTTATTTATCGTTTTATTTTATCTTTTTCTTTGCTTGTTACCTTGAGTGCTGACGCAGCTGACGATCAGGCCGCTGTACAGCTGCGCAAACAACTTGATGCTATGGCTAGCTTGCAAGGTGATTTTGCACAAACTTTGTTTGATCAAAAAGGTAAAAAGCAGGATGAAAGCAAAGGTACTTTTATTATGCAACGTCCCGGTAAGTTTTACTGGGATACAAAATCGCCTGCACCACAATTGTTAATTTCCAATCAGAAAACTATTTGGCTTTATGACCCGGATTTACAAACTGTTAATGTGCGCCCGTTTAGCGATGATTTACAAAAAACACCTACGCTGTTATTGACTGCAGATGTGGAAAGTTTACGCAAACATTTTTCTATCAAACGCAGTGAGCAACCGAATAAAGCAGAAAAATTTACCTTAACGCCGAAAGTAACTGAAGGTTTGTTTCAGCAATTAACGCTGGTGTTTTTGGATGGCATGCTAAGTGAGTTTAATATTCAGGACACCTTGGGTCAGGTTACGCAAATTGTTTTGAGCAATCAAAAACGCAATCAACCCGTTGACGAAAATCTATTTAACTTTGTGCCGCCTGCGGGCGTGGATATTATTAAAAATCAATGAGTGATTTATTTGCCAAGCAAGAAGGGCAGCAGCAACTAAAGTATCAACCCTTAGCTGCACGTATGCGCCCGCGCAATCTGGACGATTATATCGGCCAGGAGCATTTGCTTGCTATCGGTAAACCATTGCGTGAAGCGATTGTGCGTGGTCATTTGCACTCCATGATTTTATGGGGGCCTCCCGGTGTGGGTAAAACCTCCCTGGCAAAATTATTTGCTGAGCAGGCACACGCCCGTTTTGAATCACTCTCTGCAGTTTTATCCGGCGTAAAAGAAATTCGTGCAGCGGTGGCTGTTGCACAACAAGAGCGAGTTTCCGGCCGTAAAACTATTTTATTTGTGGATGAAGTGCATCGCTTTAATAAATCGCAACAAGATGCATTTTTACCTTACGTAGAAGATGGCACTTTTATTTTTATAGGTGCAACTACTGAGAATCCATCATTTGAATTAAATAACGCGTTGCTTTCGCGTTGCCGTGTTTATGTGTTGCGCGGTTTGCTGCCTGAGCAATTGCAGCAAGTATTACAACAAGCGCTTAATGATAAAGAACGCGGGTTGGGCGCACTTGATATTCGTATTGATGAGGATAGCCTTGCCACACTTGCTCACGCCGCCGACGGTGATGCGCGTAAAGCACTTAATTTACTTGAGATTGCGGCAGATTTATCAATAGAAACTGGGGCCGATGAGCAGGGTAACTACAAAGTTATTAATCATGATGTGTTGGCCGAAGTTTTGGCATCAGATGTGCGCCGTTTTGATAAAGGCGGCGATATTTTTTATGAACAAATTTCGGCACTGCACAAATCGGTCCGCGGTTCATCGCCCGATGGTGCGCTCTATTGGCTGGCACGTATGCTCGATGGTGGCTGTGACCCACTCTATACCGCTCGTCGCGTAGTCCGTATGGCAAGCGAAGATATAGGCAATGCGGATCCACGCGCCTTACCCTTGTGTTTGAGTGCGTGGGATGTGCAAGAACGTCTTGGTAGCCCTGAGGGCGAACTCGCCATCGCACAGGCCGTTGTGTATCTCTCAGCAGCGCCTAAAAGTAATGCTGTGTATAATGCTTTCAATCAAGTGATGGCGGATGTGCGCGCGCAACCGGCGTATGATGTACCTATGCATTTACGCAATGCACCCACGAAATTAATGAAATCGATGGATTATGGCGTGGAATATCGCTACGCCCATGATGAGCCTGGCGCCTATGCCGCTGGTGAAAATTATTTACCCGAAGAACTGGCAACAAAATGCTATTACCAGCCAGTTGAACGCGGGCTGGAAATAAAAGTACAAGAAAAGTTCGCGCATTTACGTGAGTTGGATAAGCAAAGTAAACGTCAGCGGTATAAAAAATAAATTTTTGGAAATTTTTATGCAATGGTTAATGATTGCCATCGGCGGCGCGCTCGGGTCAGTTGCACGTTTTGCATCAGTGAGCTATTTAACGCCGTTATTAAATTATCGATTTCCTGTTGGTACTTTTGTTGTCAATATTGTGGGCTCATTTTTAATTGGCGTAGCTTATGTATTGTTGGTGGACAAGGCGGTATTGCCTGCCGAATGGCGGCTCTTTTTTATCACCGGTATTCTCGGTGGCTTTACAACCTTCTCCGCATTCTCGCTTGAAATGTTGCAAATGTGGCAAGAAGGCCATGTACTGATCTCAATAGCCTACGCAACCAGCTCGGTTATTCTTGGCTTATTGATGGCTTATGTTGGTATGCAATTTGTGCAAAAACTTTTTTAATTTTTTAAACTTAACTAACCACGAAATATTACTATGTTAGATTCTAAATTAATCCGCACCAATCCCGAATCCGTTGCTGCTGCACTTAGCAAGCGCGGTTATGTTTTAGATATCGCTCGTATAAAAATATTAGAAGAAGAGCGAAAATCAATTCAAATTAAAACCGAGAATTTGCAAAATGAACGCAATACTCGCTCAAAAAATATCGGTAAAGCAAAGCAGGCTGGTGAAGATGTTGCACCGCTCATGCAAGCCGTTGAACAAATTAAACACGAACTTGCAACTGCAGAAGTTGAACTAACTAAAGTTCAGGAAGCTTTCGATACGCTCTTAAGTAGCATACCCAATATTCCAGCAAATGATGTACCCGAGGGCAAAAGCGAAGAAGACAACGTAGAAATTCGTCGCTGGGCTATGCCGCGCAGTTTTCATTTTCCTATTATTGATCATGTCGATTTGGGTGCGAGCTTTGGTGGTTTGGATTTTGATACGGGCACAAAAATAACCAGCTCACGTTTTGCTGTATTGCGCGGCGGCGTTGCACGTTTGCATCGTGCCCTTGCACAATTTATGTTGGATACGCATATTAATGAGCATGGCTATGAAGAAGTTAATGTACCCTTTGTTGTAAATGCAGAATCGCTTTATGGTACTGGGCAGCTGCCAAAATTTGAAGAAGACCTATTTAAACTTACTGACGAGCGCGGTTTATATTTAATTCCGACAGCCGAAGTACCTGTTACCAACATTTATCGCAACGAAATTGTTGAAGATGCACAATTGCCGATAAAAATGGTTTGCCATTCTCCTTGCTTCCGCTCTGAAGCTGGCAGCTACGGTCGCGATACTCGCGGCTTAATTCGTCAACATCAATTTGAAAAAGTTGAGCTAGTACAATTTGTGCGCCCCGAAGAGTCAGATGAAGCCCTCGAAGAATTAGTTGGCCACGCTGAAGCTATTTTACAAAAATTAGGCTTGCCGCATCGCACAGTTATTTTGTGCGGTGGTGATATTGGTTTCTCCTCCGCGAAAACTTACGACATCGAAGTTTGGGTGCCATCACAAAATAAATACCGCGAAATTTCTTCTTGCAGCAGTTTTCGCGATTTCCAGGCACGCCGCATGATGGCGCGTTATCGTAATCCAGAAACAGGTAAGCCAGAATTGTTGCATACGCTTAATGGGTCGGGTTTGGCTATAGGCCGCACCTTGTTAGCCGTGTTAGAAAATTATCAGTTAGATGATGGCAGCGTAACTATTCCTGAAGTGTTAAGGCCATATATGGGTGGGCAGGATGCGTTGTTACCGGTGAAAAAGTGAGTATTACTATGAGTGGACTGCTTTTTGAGAATTTTGAATGTTTAAAAAAATAGATCAACTTAAAGCACAATTGGATGCTCATCGTCCTTTGCCCGACTCTGTATTGAAAAATCTGCATGAGGATTTAGTGTTGCGTTGGACTTATAATTCCAATGCGATCGAAGGTAATACACTAACTCTAATGGAGACCAAAGTTGTATTGGAAGGTATCACCATTGGTGGTAGAAGTTTGCGTGAACATTTTGAAGCGATTAACCATCGCGACGCAATTATTTTTGTTGAAGAATTAGTACAGAAAAAGGAGACATTAACAGAATGGGATATTCGTAATATTCACCAGTTGGTATTAAAAAATATTGATGTTGTTAATGCGGGAGTTTATCGCAATCTTAACGTTGTAATATCTGGCGCTCGACATACACCACCAGATCATTTAAAAGTGTCAGAAAAAATGGCTGATTTTATTGCAAGCTTCAATAAAAAAAATCTACACCCTGTCGCACAGGCGGCTTATGTTCATGTGAACTTTGCGGGAATTCATCCCTTTGTAGATGGTAATGGCCGTACTTCGCGATTGCTTATGAATTTGGAGTTGATGAAAAGTGGTTATCCTCCAGTCGTTATTTCTGTTGAGCAGCGGTTGCGATATTACCAGGCACTAGATGCGGCACACGTAGAAAATAACTACAACCTCTTTCTTGAATTGGTAGTCGAAAGTGTTGAGCAGAGTTTCATACCATACTTTTTTGCGCTTGGCATTCACCCTTAAGCATAAATCCGACTCCTAGTAAACTTTTATGGAATACTTCCCCGTCTTTCTAGATTTAAAAAAACGCACTTGCCTTTTAGTTGGTGGTGGCGATGTAGCTACACGTAAAGGTCGTTTGTTGTCTAAAGCTGGTGCGGTGTTACGCGTGGTTGCGCCAGAAATTTCTGCTGAGTTGCGCGAATTAGTTGCAGAGCATAATGGCGAAATATTTGCACGGGAATATCAAACTAGTGATTTAGAAAATTGCGTGATTGCGATTGCGGCTACAGATAATGAGCCGCTCAATGAAAAAATATCACTGGATGCAAAAGCGCGTTTCTTGCCAGTGAATGTGGTGGATAACCCTGCTCTGTGTACTTATATTACGCCGGCGATTATTGATCGCTCGCCTTTAGTGATTGCAATTTCCAGTGGTGGTGAAGCGCCGGTGTTGGCGCGTTTAATTCGTGCAAAACTGGAAACATTGATTCCTGCGAATTATGGCAAGCTCGCAATCATCGCAAAAAATTGGCGTGAGCGGGTGAAGGCACGGTTTGATAATGGCGATAGTCGTCGTCGGTTTTGGGAAAAAATATTACAAGGCCCGGCAGCAGAGTTGGTACTAAATGGCCAGGAAGCCTCTGCGGAAAAAATTATCGAAATTGAAATTAACAAGAATGATGATTCACTTACGCAGGGAGAAGTGTATTTGGTCGGCGGCGGCCCCGGTGATCCTGAGTTATTAACACTGCGCGCATTGCGTTTAATGCAGCAAGCGGATGTAGTACTTTATGATCGCCTGGTTTCTGACGGCGTAATGGAATTGGTGCGCCGCGATGCTGAACGTATTTACGTAGGTAAGCGCCGCAGTGAACATGCAATGCAGCAGGAAAATATTAACCAGTTGTTGGTCGACTTAGCTAAACAAGGTAAGCGTGTATTGCGTTTAAAAGGCGGCGATCCATTTATTTTTGGTCGCGGCGGTGAAGAGATTGAATTGCTTGCACAGAATAATATTCCTTTTCAAGTCGTACCCGGTATCACAGCTGCATCAGGCTGCGCTGCCTATGCCGGCATTCCACTTACCCATCGCGATTACGCGCAGTCAGTGCGGTTTGTTACGGGTCATTTAAAGTCAGATGATACTAATCTGCATTGGCCTGAGTTGGCTAATCCCACCCAAACCCTGGTGTTTTACATGGGCCTGATCGGCTTAAAAGACATTTGTAATGCGTTAATTCAACATGGTCGTGCCCCCACGACTCCGGTTGCCCTGATTGAGAAGGGCACCACTCAAGACCAGCGGGTATTGATTGCTGATTTGACGACCATTGCCGAGGTGGTTGCCGCACATGAGGTTCATGCGCCAACCTTAATTATCGTCGGCGATGTTGTAAAACTACACGAAAGTTTGAAGTGGTTCAAAACTGCAGAAAAAGTGATTAAGATATAGGCATCTCAGCCGATAAGATTAGTGAAGTTCCTATTCATTAATGTCAAAGGTTTGCTTTATCATGGTCTACATCCGCCCACCTGCACGCATTCTTCCCGCCACGGCAATTAAGCCCATTGGCACTAATGAGCCCGTGCAGCCGCAAGATATGGCGGTTTCTAAACCAACCACAGAAACTGCTTTGACTCCCGCACCAGATGCTGAACGCAGAAAACAACGTGACCGCCGTGATCGTCGCGACCGCGATAAAAAAGTGCGCGATCCTTTGTTGGAAACTCGCGATAGTAAAGACCGCCGGCAAGCTGCCAAGCCTTCTATCAGCGTTACAGTTTGATTTTTATCCTACAGAGATTGCCACAGCTACCGATTTAAATGCGGGTGTTTTACTGCGCGGATCGTGAGCTGTGCCTATCAATACATTTGCTTCCGGATAATAGACCATGACATTGCCACGCGGTAAATTAAAACTAAATGCTTTTACTGTTTGCATTTCTCCATGCGCGGATTTTATGTTTACGTTATCGCCCGCTTGAATATTCAACGCTGCAATATCCTCGTTATTCATTAGTATCGCCCATCGGGTATCTGTGCCGCGATAGCTGTCGCTTTCTTCATAAATAATGGAATTGAATTGCCCTTCACTGCGAATACTCGCCAACAAAAATGGAAATTCCTGACTGATAAGTGACGTAGAGTTTTTGTGTGAAAAAAATGTTGCTTTGCCATTGATGGTTTTAAAGTTGGGTGTGGTCAGTAAGCGATCTTGAATCGTAAATTCTTGTTTGGTGACGTCTATATCTTTTAATTCGCTCATGCCAGGAATGGTGGCGGCAATAGCGGCGCGAATATTGTTATGCTGTTTAAATTGTGCAAAAGCAACGGGGCAGTTGGGCAATAATTTATTTGCGAAATCGCATAAAATTTTCACTTCGGGTTGTACATTGGCTAAACGGGTGATACCGCCGTCGCTTAAGCGTACATAATTGAACATGGATTCTTGCGTAGTCGCTTGCCATTCTTCATCGCGTGCTGTTACGGGTAAAATTAATGCCTCACTTGTTTCCATTCCAGTTACATGGCCACGATTTAGCGTAGTCGTTAAAAATACTTTAAAGCCAATATTGTCCAGAGCGATTTGCGCCCAGGTGCTGTTAGGTGTGGCGGAAAATAAATTGCCACCCATCAACAATGCGGCGTCTATTTTTTTATCAAAAGCTGCTTGTAAGCAGGCGAGGGTATCCAAACCTTGCGTTCGCGGTAATTGCACACTAAAAACTTTTTCAATTTGTGTAAATACATCTTCTGCTAACACCGGTTTTACACCCACGGTGCCAATGCCTTGCACATTGCTGTGACCGCGCAATGGTAATAATCCTGTGGCGAGCTTGCCAATCATGCCGCGCAATAAGGCGAGGCTGGCAATGGCTTCAACATTTTCCACACCATTTAAATGATGCGTAATGCCCATGCCCCACGCAAATACTGCATGCTCAGCCTTTGCATAAGCATCGGCAAGGTGACGAATTGTTTTTTCATCAACACCGGTGTAATCAGTAATTATTAACCAATCAGTGTTGCGAATATCTTCTGCATAAGATTCAAAATTGTTGGTATGTTGTGCAATAAAATTTTCATCAATTTGTTTGCTTTCAATTAAGGCCTTAGCAACGCCTTTTAATAAAAGTAAGTCGCTGCCAATTTTGGGTTGAATATATTCAGATGCAATCCAGGTGCCGCCACTTAACATTGATTTTGCACTTTTGGGCACGGCAAAGCGCACTAACCCGGGTTCTTTCGCGGGGTTAATGACAATGACTTGTCCACCGCGTTCCCTGCAGTTTTTTAGCTGATGTACAAAGCGTGGGTGGTTGGATGAAGGGTTCGCGCCTATCACAAAAATGCAATCACTTTTGCCTAAATCCTCTAGCGAAATTGTCGACGTACCTGAACCTAAGACATTCTGCAAACCAACGCCGGTTGCTTGATGGCAATAATAAGAGCAGTTGTTTACATTATTTGTACCGTACATGCGCGCTAACAATTGCAGTACAAAACCCGCTTCATTGGATGAGCGGCCTGACGTATAAAAAAATGTACGGTTTGGTGTGGTGGCTGAAAATTTCGCAGCCATTAATTCAATCGCCGCTTGCCATTCAATGGGTTGGTATTTGTCGCTGGCGGCAGGCTTATAAAGCGGAGTATTTAAACGACCAAGGTGTTCCAGTTCATGTGCTGAAAGCTGCGCAAAATCATGCAGTGTATGCGCAAAAATTTCACGTGGAATCGGTGCTTGAATATCCGTGGATTGTGCCTGAATACTTTTATTGCACACGGAGGGAAATTCATCCAGCTCATTCGTCATGCCGCCACGCTGCCCGCCCATGCCTAAGCCGCATGCCTTGCAAGTGTTTTTACTATTCAACGCTTTTGCAGAATTAAGTAAACCAATACGCGCAACAGTTTTAAGTGTGTAAAGTATTTTTTTAGTGCCACCACCGACGATGGTGATGGGTTCTGCTGGCGTGGAGTCATTCTTGGTCATAGATGAATTCACAGTTAATTCGCTATGACGAGAGAGTAAGGCGAATGTACGGGAGTTGCAATATTTTATGCGTAACCAATGAAACTATTAACATTATTCTATTTTTATAAAATCCATATAATCAAAATTGAATACCGGTTGATCTAATATGTGCAGAGTGAGTAATTGTTTTCCTGCGGGTAAATAAAATTTGCCAAGATGAACAGCTTTATTCCAGTGGTGTGCTTGTCGCCAATCTACAGGGTCGGCAGCAATATAGGTTGAGGTGAGTTCCAGTGGGCCAGTAATATCTTTACCATTGCAATCAAATGAAATGTGTCCACCAAATTTAGACGTGTACATAGTTGTTAGGGAGTAATAGCCGGCCTCTTGTACATTAACGGTGTAGTTAATCCATTCGCCTGGCGCTATCCAGCCAATATAAAGTGAATCTGAATCTGGCGTTACTAAGTTATAGGAACTATCGTCCACTGCAACGTCATGGTTGTTAAATTTTATATAAGATATATCAACACTTTCATGCATTCTAAATTCTTTATTGTAGGTGCCTGTACCATTGAAGGTTCCGCTACCATTGTTGATGTTATCATTGTCGTGATAACAAAAATTTTCTTCTGCTCCTGCTGCTTTTTGTGCATTGGAAATATTCATTGTGTCGTAATTTTCGTTTTGCAATCTACCAGGAATGATTTGCGGTGCTCCTTTATTGGCTGTATTCGCAAATGGAATACAGTGGTAATTTTTTGGGAACGCAGGTGTAGTATTATTAGCAATTGTTTTCTGTGTCGTACAGGAATTTAAAAGAGTTATTATGGCTATTAGTGAAAAAATGAAAATTTTTATTTTTTCCGGGTCGCTAGAGATATTTTTTATCATAAATTCTATGTCTGCAGTAGAAGCCTGAAATACTCATCTCAAAACACATATTGCATGTGTTTTGAGATGAGTCTGTTATTAGCGAATAATAGCGTCAATTTTTGCAATGTCCGCTGCGCTAAATTCCAAATTATTTAATGCTGCAACTGAATCTTCGATTTGCGCCGGGCGACTTGCGCCGATTAAACAGGTTGTTACTGCATCATTGTGTAATGTCCAGGCAATAGCCATTTGTGCAAGTGATTGATTGCGTGACTCTGCAATACTATTGAGGGCTTGAACCTTGCGAATTTTTTCAGGCGTTATATCACCATCGCCAAGATAAATTTGCTCGGCACGTGCTGCGCGCGAATCTTCTGGAATACCTTTCAAATATTTATTGGTGAGTACACCTTGTGCCAGTGGTGAGAATACAATCGAGCCAACACCTTCTTGTTTTAATACATTAGTTAAGCCGTCTTCAATCCCGCGATCGAACATGTTGTAGCGCGGTTGATGAATTAATAATGGTGTGCCCAATGATTTTAAAATATCGACGGCTTGTTTGGTTTTTTCCGGGGTGTAGCTTGAGATGCCTACATAGAGCGCGCGACCAGAGCGAACAATATAATCCAGCGCTTGCATGGTTTCTTCCAGCGGTGTTTCGGAATCCATGCAATGATGATAAAAAATATCAAAATAATCTAAACCAGTACGTTCTAAACTTTGGTCGCAACTCGCTACCAAATATTTGCGCGAGCCACCTATGCCATAAGGGCCTGGCCACATATCCCAACCTGCTTTGCTAGCAATAATTAATTCATCGCGATAACGTGCAAAATCTTGCTTAAAAATATTACCAAAAGTGCTTTCGGCAGAGCCAAAATTGGGGCCGTAATTGTTGGCTAAATCGAAATGAGTAATACCTAAATCAAATGCACAGCGCAGCATGGCGCGGGAATTAGCTTGCGAGTCTACTGCACCGAAATTTTGCCATAAGCCAAGTGATAATCGAGGTAAACGGAGGCCGCTTTTGCCGCAGCGCTGATATTTCATGCCTGTGTAACGTTCTGTATTAGCGATATAAAATGGGTTTGGCTCATGGGTAATCATGGCTGGTTTCCGAAATGATTGAGTGATGGGGAATATGTTGCGCTGATTGTATGAGCGCATGGTGCGATTGTACAGACTTGACTATGGGTGGTTGTGGAATGAGATGGTTTGACGAAGGTTGTTGAAAAAACTTGGGCAATATATTGGTAGCAGAAATAAATAGGGCCGCTTGCGCGGCCCGTTCAGATGTAGTCCATAAACTCTGCGTAAACTGTATCGTCTCCTTCTACTGTCC
>JAYTSJ010000138.1:0-5220 GCA_043745725.1 Gammaproteobacteria bacterium
TTTTACACATATCGGAGGGCTGATCATGTACCAATACACATTGTGCGGGCTGCCCAACGTGTACCTAAATAATGGGTATATCGTAGAGAGCACGCAATACGGGGAAGTTGTTTCCATTCAAAATGTCAAAGGGCTTCATCAATCTATAGGGCTATCACTTATAGAAAGCCCTAACCCTTTAACATCATATGAAGTTAGATATTTACGTAAAGAAATGGATTTGTCACAAAAGGCTTTAGCTGAAATACTAAACGTTAAAAGTGTGACGGTCAGAAAATGGGAAAGTGAGGCTAATGTAATCAATGGCGCAGCTGATCGACTGTTACGTGCACTCTACAAAGAAAGCGTCGTCGATAAGAGTTCAATAATGCTTCTTGTTGAAAAAATTGCAAAACTGGATCAAAAAATATACGCGGAAACCAAGCTTCAATTCAGGGAAACGGATCATGGTTGGCAAAAAGAGGCCGCCTAAAACGAGCAACCAACCCGCTTCGGCGGGTTTTTTATTGGCCAGTCTTTTAACTTTCATCCGTTATCATATACATCAGTTAACATAACGCGAAAAGTAGGCGCAACAATTGGAAGGTTAAATATGGCAGCCTTAAAGCTCACCAAGTGGGATAGTGCAGAGCACTTACAAACTGAAGAAGACATAGCGCTTTATCTTGAAGCTTGCTTTGCAGAAGCTGGTGATGATGCCGCGTTTATCGCCAAAGCCTTAGGTGAAGTTGCTCGCGCTCGCGGGATGACACAACTCGCCAAAGATACTGGCCTTGGTCGTGAGAGCCTGTACAAGGCGTTATCGGGTGAAGGCAATCCTAGTTTTTCCACTGTTCTCAAAGTTATGCACGCTATGGGTGTAAAATTACAAATTCAAACGGCTCGTTGATAAATGAACACTTTAACCAACCCGCATATCGGCAGTGACCTAGAAGACTTTCTAGCAGATAACGGCACGCTGGATGAAGCTACCGCTGTGGCGGTTAAGCGTGTTATCTCATGGCAGATTGAAGAATCTATGAAAACACAAAATTTATCAAAAACCCGTATGGCTAAACTCATGCATACCAGTCGTTCGTCACTTGATAGATTGCTAGATGTTCATGACACCAGCCTAACCCTCACAACGCTAGCAAGTGCCGCACAAGCACTAGGAAAGCGCATTGATATTCAATTGGTGTGATGAAATTTTGCAGGTTCACCTTCCGCTTATAAAAACTCGCAAGTGCCCGCAAATTTGCTGACATCCATACCCCAAATTGGGGGGCTGTAATTTGCCTAACGAAAAGTTGTTCGTTAACTAAAAGCACTTTTGAGGCGTCTGCATAAGATTGTGCACACGCCTTGGCTATTCAAAACTGAGTAACCCACAGCCCTAATCCTCCTTTTGCAAAAACAACCCCATGCAATAGCCACCTGTGACCAAAAATACCAATTTTGTCTATGTGTGAATATTTGGCGAACGGCTTATTTTGTCATTCGATTAATGGAGTTTCGCTACAAGTACGCGCAAGGCTTTAGTCGGATGGTAAACCGATTGGGCGGAAATGGGTATCGCGTCAAATAAGTCTGCCAAAACCTTGTTAGAATCGATTTTTAATTAACGTAATTTAAAAGGCTAAAAAATGGAGTACGAACACGGACAAAGACTTACCCCTCTGTATCATGAGATGACGCCCTTAGAAGCGGCTATTGAGCGCTATTCAAAACAAGTTAGTGAATATTATAAAAATAATAAAACATTAACTTCTGCGGAGGCTCGCAAAGCGAAACAAGAAGCGTTGAAACACCTCGAACAAGAGCGCCGCCTCGCTGAAATTATTGTTGACGTTCAAACTGACCTAGAAAATTATCGGGCGTCGGGGCGTGCTGCAACACTCGGGACGCGCAGTGAGGTGAACGAAAAGCAAATAGGTTTAGGCTTAGAAAAGCATCATCCTACGTATTACCTTGCTAAATATATGCGTGCAGATGGTAGGCCACAACCCAGTAGTAAGCACACGGCTCATCACATAATACCGGGTAAGGGTAAAACCAAATTAGCTAACCGAGCCAGGTTACATATGCACCGCTATGGCTTGAGAATAAATGATCCAGATAATGGCGCTTGGTTAGTACGGAAAAAGTCAGACACGCCGCATTGGAGTATGCCCAAGTCTTCAGGGCATTTGGCGTATCACACCCACAACTACGAAATATGGATTTATGAATCGATTAGAGTTGGACGTAATGAACAAGCGGTCAGAGCCAAGCTAGGTTTGTTGGGGCAAATGCTTCAGGATGGTAACCAACCAAAACAAGTCACCTTACCGCCAGATGAAAGTTGGGATGGTCGATGAACACAATTTATGCAATTAGAAATGATGGCTTTAAATTCCAAGAGCTTGATCTTGAGGTGGGCGATTTCATAGATGCCTTTCCTGAAGAGATTGATTACAACACCGCGCATGATTTCAGTATTGAAAATCTTGCAATGGGTAAGTGGTGGACGCCATTAACAACGAACTTTATAAATATTGAAGATTCATCAACGGCACCAATTCCCGATATTTGTAAATGGGTTGATGCGACCTTGGTGCTATCACCAAAAGCCTATCGTTTTATTGGTGAAACGCTGAAGCCCTTTGGTGAGTTACTCCCCATTACTATTTCGGGCGATACCTTTTACATATTCAATTGCCTAACCACTGCAGAGGTGGATGAACAAAAATGTGAAAAAGAGTTTCATCAAGGGGAAGAGGTTGGTGTGAAGGTTCTTGCTTTTGCAGCAGAAAACCAAGAAAAGCTTATCTTTAAAACGCCTTATCAAAGTTGTATGGATCTGTTTTGCAGTAATCGATTGAAGGAAGTGATAACGTCCTTTGGATTGACTGGCGTAATATTTGATGAAAAGTTAGTCCGTAAATTTGATTAAAGCTTTTGAAATGTCCAACACCCCCGGCAGCCCAAAGCTAACACTCTAAGTAAGGGGAAATAGGCATTTTTAGGGGGTATCATTCAAAAGTGGTGCTACATATGGTGCTACACAATCAAATCGAATTTTAAAAAACTGTTGTTAAACATAGTGTTAGTGTCATTTTTCTAGTCCGGCCTTGTACCATATGTTAGTCCGATACCGTCCAGTATCACCTTGAAACCCGCTCTCGAGTTACAACAGGGCGGGTTTTTTATGTTATTCATTTATGAAGCTGCTATTGATTCGCTTCATATCCTAAATTGAACTCCCCCGTGTGATGGCAAATAAAGTACAATTACGCCCTTAAAAATTCCCCCGATGCTGAGGCTTAACTGACTATGCTGATTCTGCGTGGCGCACCCGCTCTTTCTAGCTTTCGTACCCAAAAACTCCTTTCAATCTTGCAGCAAACTTTGCCTGGTGTAACGGGTGTAGTCTGCGAATTTGTTCACTTTGTTAATGTATCTGCGCCTTTAAGTGCGGGGCAAGCGCAGATTTTGCAGCAACTTTTAACCTATGGCCCTAAAGCTGAAGTCGGGGTTGATTACCAGGGCGAATTGTTTTTAGTGGTTCCGCGATTGGGCACCATTTCGCCTTGGGCATCTAAAGCAACAGATATCGCCAAAAACACTGGTCTTGAGCAAGTTCGTCGCCTTGAGCGAGGCGTTGCTTATTATGTGACCGGTACTATCTCAACCTCAGATCGCGCAATGCTTGTCAGTCTTTTACATGACCGCATGGTAGAAACTGTGTTCGATAGCCTTGCCGCTGCAGAGCAAATTTTCACCACTCAGGCACCCGCATTGCAAACCAGTGTCGATATTCTCGGTGGTGGTCGTTCGGCGCTGGTTAGTGCGAACAAGTCTTTGGGTTTAGCTTTGGCGGATGACGAAATTGATTATCTAGTCGAGAGCTTTAAGGTGCTTGGTCGTAATCCAGTTGATGTAGAACTGATGATGTTTGCGCAGGCTAACTCTGAGCACTGTCGCCACAAAATCTTTAACGCCTCCTGGACGCTTGGTGGTGTTGAGCAAGAGCGCAGCCTATTTAAAATGATTCGTAATACCAACGAAGTGGGTGGTGAAGATGTGCTTTCTGCCTACTCCGATAATGCGGCAGTTGTTGTTGGTCACGAGGCGGGGCGCTTCTATCCTGACCCTGACAGCAAAACTTACGGTTACAACGCCGAGCCCATTCACCTACTGATGAAAGTGGAAACGCACAATCACCCCACGGCAATTTCTCCTTTCTCTGGAGCAGGTACCGGTGCTGGCGGCGAAATTCGCGATGAAGGTGCAGTAGGTCGCGGTTCCAAGCCTAAAGTCGGGTTGACCGGTTTTAGCGTTTCTAACCTACAAATTCCTGATTTTATTCAGCCCTGGGAGCTTGGTCACGGAAACGAAGGTTACGGCAAGCCAGGTCGTATTGTGACTGCACTCGATATTATGATTGAGGGTCCTCTCGGTGGTGCGGCGTTTAATAATGAATTTGGTCGCCCTAATATTTGTGGTTACTTCCGCACTTTTGAAGAAGATTTTGACGGTGAACGCCGCGGTTATCACAAGCCTATTATGCTTGCTGGCGGTTACGGCAACATTAAACAAGAGCATGTTCAGAAACCGCCTTTTAGTGCTGGTGCCAAGTTGGTGGTACTTGGCGGCCCGGCAATGTTAATTGGTTTGGGTGGTGGTGCAGCCTCATCTATGGCTTCGGGATCGTCTTCCGAAGATTTGGATTTCGCTTCAGTGCAGCGGCAAAATCCGGAAATGGAGCGCCGCTGTCAGGAGGTGATTGATGCCTGCTGGCAACAGGGCGATAAGAACCCTATAGCGTTTATCCACGATGTGGGTGCTGGCGGTTTATCTAATGCCTTTCCTGAGCTAGTGAAAGATGGCGGTTGCGGCGGCAAGTTTGAGCTGCGCAATGTACCTAACGATGAGCCGAGCATGAGCCCGCTGGCGATTTGGTGTAATGAGTCGCAAGAGCGTTATGTCTTGGCGATTAATCCGGTAGATTTGCCGCGCTTTGAAGCAATTTGTAAGCGCGAGCGTTGTCCTTATTCGGTAGTCGGCGAAGCGACTGATGCAAAACATTTGTTATTAAACGATAAGCACTTTGATGCTAAGCCGGTAGATTTGCCGATGTCCATTTTGTTTGGCAAACCGCCGAAAATGCATCGCACTGCAGAAGCTTACAAAGCTGCAACTTCAGTTTTCTCAACGGTAGATATCAATATCAACGAAGCAGCGGAGCGCGTACTTAAG
>JAYTSJ010000139.1:0-21997 GCA_043745725.1 Gammaproteobacteria bacterium
CTAATAACAGGCTTTCGTCGTGCTCTAAACGAAGAATCAACTCCTTGATAGAATCACATTTGTGATGAGCTACACGCCATCGCTGTTGCAGTTTATCAAGTACTGCATTTAAACGCTCAAGTTTTGCTTGCTGTTCTTTACATGCCTCACCCAACCGCTGAATAAACCCACTGTAGGCAATCAATTCATGCGGACGCACATCCACTTTACGCTCTGAATAAGTTTGCAAATATTGCTTGGCATAGTCGTCCAACTCGCGCAGCTGCTGCGTTTCAGCGACGACCAATGCACGTTGCTGACTCAGCTGCTGACCGGCCTCTTGCTCTTTGCGCTCGGCTAACATGAGCACTACTTGCAAACGCTTGGCGCGCGATTCAACCATGAGTCAATCCTGATGTTAACGGTCACAATACTAACAGCTTAAATCGCTGTTATTGATACTTAAGTAATTGCTAAATAGCTATTGCCGATGTTGCGCTGCTAAAGGCCCAGCTGCCTTGGGTGAAGGTGGCTTGAGCAAGACCTGTAAATTAGCAATAGATTCTGGCATTAACACCGGCTGCGCAATGCCTTGTTGAATAAATGCGCGCAAATAGGGGAAGCGTTCAATAGCAATATCTGTTTCCGGATCAGCCCCCGGTGCATAGGCACCGATGGCAATAAGATCACGGTTTTGTTGATAACGCGCGAGCAATTGTTTGAAGCGCTGCATCAGCTTGAGATGGTTATCAGAGACTATGTTTTGCATCACGCGGCTGATAGAAGCTTCCACATCTATAGCAGGATAAATACCCTCTTCCGCCAATTTGCGCGAGAGCACTATATGTCCATCAAGAATGGCACGTGCGGCGTCCGCAATAGGGTCTTGTAGATCATCCCCTTCAGTCAGTACGGTGTAAAACGCTGTGATAGAACCTTCACCTTTTGCGGCATTACCCGCACGCTCGACCAACTGTGGAATTTTAGAAAAAACGGAAGGCGGATAACCCTTGGTCGCAGGAGGCTCACCGATGGCCAAAGCGATTTCACGTTGTGCCTGGGCAAACCGAGTTAGCGAATCCATTAACAACAATACATTCAAGCCTTTATCGCGATAGTATTCAGCGATACGGCTGGCTAATTGTGCCGAGCGTAAACGCATCAAAGGTGCATCATCCGCTGGCGATGCCACGACCACGGCACGGCGCAACCCTGCATCACCGAGAATATGATCAATAAACTCTTTTACTTCTCGGCCACGTTCACCCACTAGCCCTACCACCACAACATCAGCAGTCGTAAATTTCGTCATCATCCCCATCAATACACTTTTACCAACGCCGCTTCCCGCCATTAAACCAAGACGTTGGCCGCGCCCTACGGTAACCAGCGCATTGATAGCACGTACACCTACATCCAGCGGTTCGCTAATGGGATGGCGCTGCATGGGATTAATTTCTTGCGGCGTAAAATCGAGAAATTCATCGCCGATTAGCGGGCCTTTGCTATCGAGTGGCTGACCAATTCCATTCACCACCCGGCCCAACAACTGCGGTCCGATACGCATACCTTGATGCGTAGAAACAGGTACTACTCGCGCACCAGGCTGAAGGCCTTCTACACGTTTGATCGGCATTAAAAAAACTTTTTCGCCGGAAAATCCCACGACTTCAGCTTCAATGCGGCGGCCATCATTATTAATAACTTCACATTGATGTCCGACTGAAATATTAAGCCCAACGGCTTCCAGTGTTAAACCCACTGAACGCGTAATGCGTCCTTCGGCAAGGGGTTCAAGATAAGCCAGATGACGCGGAGCATAGCGTTTAAGGCGAGAGCTTAGAGATTGGCGTTCGAACATCGTTAAACCCCCTCTTCATCCCCGTTCGCCAACTGTCCCGTTAAAAACTGTTCTAGCACGGTTTTTAAACGCAAGGATACTGAGTAATCCACACGGCTTTCTGGCGTTTCAATACGACAGCCACCAATTTGTAATTGCGTATCACCAAAAAATTTCCAGTCGAGCTGCTGTTCTTCGGCATAACTTTCAAGTATTGCCAAATCATCTGGATTGACACAAATGCGGATATTTTTGCTGCCCACGGGTAGCGCTGCTACAGCGATTTTTACTAACGCTAAAATTTGGCTTGAATCTAACAGTAGCTCGCGCTGCACCACGCTTTGTGTGAGTGAACAAATAACATCAAGCAGCATATTTTCAAGATCATCATCCTGCGCCGTTAAGGGTTGTAAAAGTGCCTGCATCAAGGTTTGCATTCGCGCTTGTTCAATCGCTAGTTGCTCGCGCATTTCGATAAGGCCTTGTTGACGCCCGGCTTCATAGCCTTCTGCTTGTCCCTGTTGCTGTCCATTTTTGAAACCTTGCGCAAAACCATCTTTCTCAACAGAGTCAAAAATATCTTGCATATGTTTAGCGCTCATTCCAGGTTTTGAGCGCACCGACATTTCAACATTTTCAATCGTTTCTTTACCTTGCCTGAGCAATTTATCGCGACTCTCACGCGCTTCTTTTTCAGCACTTGAAAGCACCCGACCGCTATCCGTAACCGGTGGCATAACCCATGCGCGAACATCTCCTACACTTTCTGCAGGTATACGGCCGGGTGTTGATTTTGATGTCATCTGTTTACCATCTCAGTCGTAATGCAAAACGCTTGTTTATAAATCATCTTTTGGCAAAAAATTAAACCATTACTTTTATTAAACCATTGTCTTTATTAAACTATTGTCTTTATTAAACCATTGCTTCGCCACTGCCGCCCAACGAGATCTCACCTGAGTCAGCCATACGTCGGGCAATAGTAAGAATTTCTTTTTGCGCCGCTTCCACGTCGGATAAGCGCATGGGCGGTTTGGTTTCCAAATCGTCGCGCAGTAATTCGGCAGCGCGCTTGGACATATTTTGAAATATTTTTTCTTGCAATGCTTCATCCGCACCTTTGAGCGCAACAATCAATACTTCCGATGAAACCTCGCGTAATAATGCTTGAATACCACGATCTTCCACGTCTTTAAGGTTATCAAATACAAACATAAGATCTTGAATTTGGTTGCCCATATCTTCATCGAGTTCTTTGATGGAATCCATCAAGTCAGCTTCAATGGAACCATCAAGATTATTCATAATTTCCGCCGCCACTTTGTAACCACCCATAGCTTTGGTTTGCGAGCTGGCATTGCCGGAAAATTGTTTTTCGAGAATATCGTTTAATTCTTGCAGTGCACTGGGCTGCACAGTATCCAGTGACGCAACGCGCATCATGATATCAATGCGAACTTTTTCAGTGAAAAATGCCAGAATTTCAGCGGCTTGGTCGGCATCTAAATAGGCGATCACGATGGCCTGAATTTGTGGATGTTCATTGCGAATAATATCGGCTACTGAGCGTGCTTCCATCCATTTTAATGTGTCTAATCCCGTGGTATTTCCACCGAGTAAAATACGGTCAATCAAACCGTGAGCCTTGTCTTCACCGAGTGCGGTGACGAGCATTTTACGAATGTAACCATCGGCGCCTACACCCAAGCCAGTTAAGGTGCGCACCTCTTCCAAAAAACTACTCATGACCGCTTGCACATCTGCTTGCTGGACGTTGTTAAGTTGCGTCATAGCACCGCCAATACGCTGTACCTCTTTAGGGCCCATATGCTTGAGAATTTCCGCAGCATCTTGCTCACCAAGCGACATTAATAAAATGGCGGCTTGATCTAGATAGCGCAATTTTCCTTTAGGCTTGTCTGCAGGTTTATCAGGAGCGTTACTCATCTAATCTACTCATCGTTGTAATCGTCATAGCACTCTTCATAGTATTCGTCATAGTCATGGGTACAGGTTATTTTCAGTATTGCTATTCTTCTTGATTAACCCACTTTTTTACGACTTGTGCGACGCGACCAGGATCGTTGGCAATTAAACCTTTAATGGAGTCGAGCTGTTGTTCATAAGCTTGCTCCGGCCCATTTAATAATAAGGAGCTGCCGCCACTTAAGGTGACCGTATCATCCCCTGTCATATTGCCTAAACCAGCCGCTTCTAAAGCCGCCAATTGTCTGGCATCTTCCTGTTCCGCAATGCCACCACCAGAGCGAGCTATGCCGTTAAACACCGGGCGCAATAAACCAAAAATTAATGCCAAAATAATAATAACGCCAGCTAACGATTTGATGTGAGGCAAGAGCCATTTTTCCCACCATGGCATTGGTGCTAGTTCAGCGTCCGGAGCATCAGTGGCACTGGCATTCATAAACGGCGCGTTAAGTAAATTAACACTATCACCCCTTACTGCTGAGTAACCCACCGCGTCTCTAACTAGTATAGTCAAACGTTCAAGTTCGTTCGCTGTCCAGGGTAAACGAGTTTCAACACCTTCAGCATTTTTACTGACTTTATCATCCACAACTACCGCCACGGTTAAACGTTTTAGCGTGCCTTGTTGATGTTTGGTATAGCTAACAGTTCGATCCAATTCAAAATTACGGGTTGCTTGTTCGCGATTGTTGGATGGTGTTTTAGCCGCTGCCGGTTGACCATTTTGCGCTGTTGCTTGCTCTGGAACTTGAGCTGCAGCAGGTGGCTGATTGGTTAGTGCGCCGGGAATTCCCGCAGCGGCATCACCACTACTACGAGTTTCAGTTAGCGTTTGTTCACTGCGCATCGCGGGCAAATCAGGGTTGAAAGTTTCTGCTGCTTGCTCAACCGCGGTGAAGTCAATGTCTGCACTGACTTCTGCACGGAATTTACCATTACCCACTACGGGTTCTAAAATTCCACCAATGCGTTTGATAACCGATTCCTCTATCGCATGCGCATATTCATGTTGTTTTCCGGCAAGTAATAATTCCTGACTATCCTCACCGGTAGATAATAAATTACCGTGCTGATCTACCACTGTTACATCTGCAATTTTTAAATTAGTTACGCTTGAAGCCACCAAATTCATAATCGCTTTTACTTGAGCAGGCTCTACAGTTCTACCCGCAAATACCTCTACAAAAACGGATGCTGTTGGTTTGGAAGCATCGCGTACAAATACAGTTTGTTTCGGAATGGCTAAATGTACGCGAGCACTGCGAATGGTGTTGATGCTGGTAATAGTGCGTGCAAGTTCGCCTTCAATACTGCGTTGGTAACGTGTGCCCTCTACAAATTGACTGGTACCTAAAGGCTGCTCTTTATCCATCAATTCAAAACCGGGTGTTGAACTGCCAGGCAAACCAACTTCGGCTAATTTCAAACGCGCCATATGAATATCATCGGCAGCAACTAAAACTGCTCCGGTATTATTGTCCAACTTGAATTTAATTCTATTTTGTTCGAGTACCTGCGTAACATTGCCAGCATCTAAATTATCCATCCGGCCAAATAAGGGTCGATAATCATCGCCTTGGGTCCAGAGCACTACTGCAAAACCAATCGCCACGCTCGCCGCTAAGGCGATCATTAACCCAACCTGACGAAATAAATTCATGCTGATAAAACCTTCCGCTAAATCTCCGCCGCGAGATTTAGCAGTAGTAGGAAAATTTCCAGAATTGGCAGCTGCTGTAGTGGCCATAATCTATAAACCTTTATGAGTGACTTTAACCAAAAACTAAATGGGCATATTCATAACGTCTTTATAAGCGTCGACTAATTTGTTGCGCACTTGCACCATCGCTTGAAACGACACTGATGCTTTTTGCGAAGCAATCATCACATCCGTAATGTCCACACCGGCAACACCTTTTTCATAGGCATCCGCCATAGAACTGGATTTTTGTTGCACGTCATTGACGTTATTAATAGCTTTCGTCATTAAGTCGCCAAAACTCGGCATCTTATTGGCGGGCTCAACTTGCAAACCTGATAACGCGCGATTGGGTGCCATATCGCCAACAGTTAAACCCTGAGGCCGCTGAAATGCTTGTGTTTGCATTTTCATGCTGCGCATATCACCGAGTAGACGATTGATATCAACACGATCAGTCATGACAAAGCTCCTGTAATAAAATAAATAGATGATCTAATGGTAAAAAATCTGCGACAAAAAAATGTCGCTTACCCTCATTGCCACATCATTACAGAGGATAAAGCACAAAGCAGGCCAAAAATTGCCACATGGCAAGCATTGGCCAACAAATCAAATTTTCGTATAAAACTCACCCACATTGTTCATAAAGCTGCCCCATTTTCTTCATGTTACTGTCACGAAGATGGAGTATTTTTTTAACACTTGCGGTAACAATATCAACCGACACATTAGCAACGAGGAATGATGCATGAACCAGCCAGCACAACTTCATGATGCCGATATAATAGATCACGCCATGACTGCCTATTTATTAGATGCAGTCGCAGCGAGAAGTAAAAACAACAGAGTAAGAATCAATATGGAGTGCAGAAGAAAGCTGGAAATAAAATGGGAAGAGCGCCGTTTACAGCGCGCGATTTCAGAATTTGACTTTAATTAAATAGGCCGAGAAAAATTGACCAAGCTCTACCCGGAAATATATATTGCCCAAACTTGCCCATGAATTATTACTCGTTCTTGGATTATTATTCGTCCTTGAATTGTTAATAGTATTCGGGTTTGATCACGCGCGCTTTAGCAATTCCACTATCATTCAGTAATCGCAAATCCCTCTTCACGTAAACGTGCCATTTTGTAACGTAGTGTTCGTGCGCTTATACCCAAACGCTCTGCCGTATTTTTACGACTGCCGCCCTCCTTATGTAAGGTGTTCATAATAATTTCATATTCGCGCTGCTTTAAATCACTACCCAATGCGGGGTTGGGAGTGTAAGGCGTTGTGCTAATCAGCGAAATGTTATCGTTAATAATATTCGGTACACGCAGATCCTGTGAAAAATCTCGCGCCGCATAAACATTGTTAGCATTCGCCATAAAATCACGTGTTAGCGAAGACTGGTTTCGGTTAGGTTGCTGTTGCGATTGATAATGCCTGGCAGCTTCAACCAAGGTAGGTTTTTGGCTGTAAATATCACCCGCATCCAAACCTAAATCTTCTGCATTAATCGTATTTGCCGTTTGTAAAATCAATGCGCGCTGCATAATATTATCTAGTTCCCGCACATTACCTGGCCACGAATAACTCAGCAAAGCTTGCTGCGCAGAAGTTGATAAAATAACACCATGACGATTTTGTTTTTGCGCATGTTTAAGTAGAATTTTTTGTGCCAAAGGTACTATATCGTCTAGTCTATCGCGCAATGGCGCCCATTGCAGCGGCAATACACTTAAACGATAATATAAATCTTCACGGAATTTTCCCGCTACAACTTCATTGCGCATATCGCGATTCGATGTTGCAATGACACGCACATCCAGTTTAATTGTTTTACGTCCACCTAAACGCTCTACTTCACGCTCTTGCAACACGCGCAATAATTTTGCTTGTAAACCAATATTCATTTCTGAAATTTCATCGAGCAACAATGTACCGCCATTTGCTTGTTCAAACTTTCCCGGCGCACCGGAATGTGCTCCCGTGTAAGCACCCTTTTCGTGGCCGAACAACATCGCCTCCAACATATTTTCTGGAATAGCTGCGCAATTAATCGCAATAAATGGTTGCTGCGCTCGTGGTGAATGATTATGAATATAACGCGCAAGCACTTCTTTACCGGTGCCTGATTCACCAATAATTAACACTGTGGATTCGGATTGCGCTACACGGTGGGCCAACTGTAAAAGTTGCCGGCTGGATGCTGCCTGAGCAATTGGCTCATCGCCTGGAATTTGCGCAACACCTAAATGACGGGCAATAGTTTCCACTAAAATTTTCGGTGCAAAGGGTTTAACCAAATAATCTACCGCGCCATTTTTTATCGCATCAACCGATTGGCTGATACTTGCGTAGGCAGTAATAAGTATCATCGGAATGTGTGGATACTGCGCTTTCACTTCCAGCAACAAATCATGGCCACTCATTGCGCCCATATTTACGTCAGAAATAATCATGCGCAAATCATCGTCATGCGCTAATGTTTGCAGCGCTTCTTCCGCACTTTTTGCGGTAACTACGTGATATTTTGCCAGCTGTAAAGTATCCGCGAGGGCTTCACGTAAATTACGATCATCCTCAACCACTAAAATTTTTATCGCGTCATCGGCAACATCGGAATGCAATGTTGTTGACCCAGATGCTACTGCGAGTGATGTGAGACCCATGTTATTTCTCCTGCCGAATGGCGAAAGGCATATAGAGGCTGGCGCAAGTGCCCTGCCCCAAAGTAGATTGCAAATTAAAATGACCGTGATGTGCATTAGCAACAGCTTTAACAACTGCCAAACCAAGACCAGTGCCCTGTGCTTTAGTAGTTACAAATAGCTCGCCGAGGTTAGGTAATAATTCTGGCGCAATGCCAGGGCCCGCATCGCAAACCGCAATCATTAATTGCGCATTTTTGTTGGCATCTTTATCAGTTGTATTGCTAAGAGCGTTGTTACTCGTGAGTGCAAACGTAATCCGTAAACTAGCATTGCGCTCTACTGCTTGAATCGCATTATTGACTAAATTTAACAACGCACCTATGAGCGCCTCACGATTGCATTGAATGACTTTTTCTTTGCACTCATTGCGCCACAAGCAAGTAGATTCCGTGGTCATTAATGGAACCTCCATCGCCTCGGCAAATGCAGATTGCAATTCTTTTACCGTAATTACATCATTGAGTGGCAATTCACCTTTGGCAAATACCAGCATATCTTGTACTTGGCGCTCAATATTATTTAAACGATTGCAAATTTTTTCAGAAAACTGTTGGCGCTTCACTTCATCCAACTTGCTATTGCAAAGATGACCGGCATACAACATAGCGGCAGATAAAGGTGTGCGAATTTGATGCGCTAATGCGCTCATCATTTTACCCAGTGCAGAAAATCGTTCACTACGGCTTAATTCACTTTGTAAGCGCCGCGTTTCTGTTTGATCGGTGAGTAAAATAATTTGACCATTAGCACCCAAATTGCGAGTAGCAATGCTAATACGGCGGCCATCGCGTAAAGATACTTCATGGCCATCGTCTTGACGCGGCGCGAAACTGCGCACGATGACCTGGCGCCACAATTGTCCTTGTAAAGGTTCACCTAATAATTCAATGGCGGCAGGATTGCATTCTGAAATACGCCCGGAGGAATCAAGCACAACAACTCCACCTGGTAAAAAATTCAATAAATTTTCAAGACGATTTGCAATTTTTTCTTTCTCTGCCAATTCCCTGAGACGCTGATCAGCAACACTAGTTAACTCCTGATTTAATTCAGCTACGCGGTTTTCAAGCAGATAATAAGAATCTGTCAGCTGTTGCGACATTTGATTAAATAACTCAAATGCACTTTTCAAATCCTGACTTTTATCAGAGACAGCGGCTTCGCCAACAGCAGGGCTTACAACCAAAAGCTGATCGCCATGCAAAGGCTCAACCACCATTGCTGGCACAAGCGATAAAGCAGTAGCTGTGTGGATATTGTGCAGGCCCGGCATGGGCTAACCCTCGTATGATTAGCGTCAAACAACTAACGCCCAGTTTGTTCCTACAGAGGGTTTTGCAAAGGCAATGCCAAAACATTTATAGCTTAAAATTCAATAGGTTAGATACCCCGAAAAAACATGAGTCAAAACCTTGGCACCGAAAATAGTTGTGGCAGCCATTAATTAAGTTATACACAGCTAGCAAACTTTATCTAAAACCTTATCTAAACCTAGCCTAAAAGCAGTAGCGGCCTAAACACAATACTGAAATTTCTTGTATTCACCAACGTACGCTGACACACAGACTGCACTCAAGAAAGCATGAGATTGTAGCCACTCCTACTAACGAAAACTGCTAGTAAGAAAATAAATTTTCGGCAATATGTTAATAATGTCGTTATTGAATTTAATTATTGGAGTGAAGAATCATGAACAAAGATCAAATCGAAGGTACTGTAAAAAACGCCGCCGGCAAAGTGCAACAAAAAGTGGGTGAAGCTGTAGGTAGTAACAAGCAACAAGTTAAAGGCTTGGAAAAACAGATCGAGGGCAAGGCGCAAGAAGCCGTTGGTAATTTTAAAGAAGATATCAAAAATGCCAAAAAAAACCGTTAATAGCCCAACAATTAACATTTTGTAATGGGTATTAAAAAGGGCATCCGTTGATTGCATTGGATGCCCTTAACAAAAAAAAACTACTTGGTTAATAGACTGGAAATTTTTTCGGCCGTCATAGTGAGCATTTCAGCATCCGCATTTTTTGCATGCGCAAAACTTAAATCCTCCATTGAGTCCATAGGCACTAAATGGATATGCGTATGGGGAACTTCCAAACCCGCAACCATCATTCCTATGCGTTTGCACGGGAACGCAAGTTTGAGCGCATGAGAAATTTTTTGGCTGACGTGAGTAAGATGTGCCATCACATCCTCAGGCAAATCTGTCCACTGATCAACTTCCATGCGCGGGATAACTAATACGTGCCCTTGACGAATAGGTTGGATAGTTAAAATCGCTACAGCGACATCATCTTTCCACACAAAATTGCCGGGAATTTGGCCTTCTATAATTAAACTAAATACACTTGTCATTACCTTCTCCTAATAAATTGCTAGGCCGCAGCCGAATAATTGTTTCGCCAGAAATTCATCCAGCTGGGCGACATTTTCACTTTGTAATTTCATCGTATCAAAACGTAATTCAATAAATTCATAGCCATGCTTTTTATAAAAATCCTGCTTGATCAATTTTGTTGTTAAAGCAGCGGCATTGTCTTCATTGCCCCAAATATCGATGGCAACTTGTAAATCGGGTAGAAAAAAATCGACTATCACTGTTTCATTGCCTGACTGCAAATGATAATTGCAAGCGTGATGCACACCGGCAAGGTATAACCAGTTCTCCACCACAAAAGCTGACTGTAGATTCAGCAACTGCCCACTTAAAGTCTTGTTTGAATGTGTAAATGCTACGCCAGTAAGCTGTGTAATAGCCGCTTGAAAAATCGGATTATCGAGCATAGTTTCTGGCCAGGTAACAAACGGAATTCCCGATTGTTCACTAGTGTGTTGCTCACCACCCAATATTTTCCCGCGAGGAGTGAGCAGCCAACCGCGAATATGTTTTTTGATCCAGCCACACTCAGCCAATAACAAATTAATTAAACGAGCGGGCAAATCCAATTTGCCAGCAATGTGGGTAGCACTCAACGGAGCTTCCGGCAATAACTGTAGTAATGGATGATCCTGCACAGATTCAGGCCAGGCGATATATTCGCCATATTTCGGGTGGTTAATATAAATACCACCCTCAAATTTACCTTTTTCGGTAAGTTGCCAGTGGTTATCTACCTTTACCATCCACCCGCCTTGGGCAAGTAATACAAATAGCTCTTTGCTTTCCTTCTGAAGTAAACGCGCCAGTGCGGTGGTGGATATGTGTTTTTCAGACATGTAACTTACCTTCCAACATTTATAAATTGCGATTTGAAAATCGACGAGTTAAAAACAAACAGCTAAAAAAGGGGCTATTTAAACGTGAGTCTAACCCAACCTGTAGTTACTCACTAGGCGCCAACAACAGTGCTGGCACATCAATTATGATTTTAACTCTATTTTTGCTGGCTTTAATTTAACCAACCCCCTATACTGCGCGCACTTTCAGTAAAGCCCCTCCTAATTCGTGAGATTAATGTTGCGGGGTTATGCTGAGCAGGCAGGATGCCTGAGGGCTGCCCAAACACTGACACCACCGTTCGCTATATCAGCCTGCCAAAAGTGCGCAATCATCGCAGAGTTAGGATTAACTCGCCGATTGCACTGTGCTTATCATTTCTTAGTGTTAGAAAAAGCACGCGGGATTCGTTGATTTAATCGCCTCAAATTGCATTAGGCTTCATTGCCGCAATTCTTATTTGTGTGCCACGTTTTTATATTAAAGCTGTATGAAAAGTTTGTTTGAAAAGTTTCCTATAATGGAAAACTTCTCATAAAAAGTTTCGTATATAAGCTTCTCTATAAAAAACTTCACACCCATAGCGACCCGATCATCGCGCCCACATGGGCTCCACAATATTTTATTGTGCAGCAATAATTATTCGATCAATAAAAATAAAAAAACAAAATGACTCGCTAGCTGATTGGCTTATTGCCGCATTTGCTAACGATGAACTTTGCTTTTATTTTTTATATCATAGGTTTTAAAAATGACTGACCAAATTCTGTTTACCGATTTAGCCCTTTCTGCCCATGTACTCAAAGCCATTCAAAATGTTGGCTATGAAGTGCCCTCGCCTATTCAAGCCGCAGCAATTCCTGTGCTATTAGCCGGTGGCGATATTGTGGGTATGGCGCAGACCGGTACTGGTAAAACAGCGGCCTTTGCCTTGCCATTATTGTCACGCATCGACATGAAGCAAGCGGACCCACAAATTCTGGTGCTTGCACCCACACGCGAACTAGCAATTCAGGTAGCTGAAGCTTTTCAAAAATATGCGAGCGAAATTCCCGGCTTTCACGTGCTACCAATTTATGGTGGCCAGGACATGTCTACCCAATTGCGTCAATTAAAACGCGGCGCTCATGTAGTTGTCGGAACGCCTGGGCGCGTTATGGATCACCTACGTCGCAACAGCTTAAATTTAAATAACTTGAAAGCCTTAGTGCTCGACGAAGCCGATGAAATGTTACGCATGGGCTTTATTGACGACGTTGAATGGATTTTGGAACACACACCAAAAACCCGCCAAACTGCACTTTTCTCTGCAACTATGCCGAAAGAAATTCGTCACGTTGCTAACAACTATTTAAACAACGCACAAGAAATTAGTATTGCCAGCAGCCAATCAACTGATGCAAACATCGAACAGGTTTATTGGATGGTAAGCGGCACTAACAAATTGGATGCATTAACCCGTATTCTCGAAGTTGAACCTTTCGACGGCATGATTATTTTTGTGCGTACGAAAACGGCAACCGTTGAACTCGCCGAAAAATTAGAAGCTCGCGGTTATTCTGCATCACCATTAAATGGCGATATGAATCAACAATTGCGCGAACGTACTATTGAACGCTTAAAAACTGGCAAGCTTGATATTGTAGTTGCAACTGATGTAGCTGCACGTGGAATCGACGTTGAACGTGTCAGTCACGTTGTAAACTACGACATTCCGTATGATAGCGAAGCTTACGTTCACCGTATTGGCCGTACTGGCCGCGCTGGTCGTAGTGGTAAAGCGATTTTGTTTGTAGCACCACGCGAAAAACGTTTGCTTTACACTATCGAAAAAGCCACCAAAAAACCCATTACATTGATGGAATTACCCAGCGGTGCCACTGTTACTCAACACCGTATTGAACAATTCACATCACAAATTACAACGGCATTGACGGAACAACCTGACATGTCATTCTTCAATGATTTGTTGGCAGAATTCAGTAATAAAAATGAAGTGTCGCCAGAAGAAATTGCTTCTGCTTTAGCGTACATTTTACAAAAAGAACGCCCACTACAAGTTAAATTTACGGATGTAAAACCAGAGCGCTCCAGTGAACGCAGCAGCCGTGACGACCGCCCAAGTGAACGTAGTGATCGCGGTGGCCGTGAAGAACGCGGCAGTCGCGATCGCAATGACCGTTCACGTGAAGACCGTCCACGTGAAGATCGTGGCGATCGTCCGAGTCGTGAAGATCGTCCGCGTCGCGAAAGTGGTGGCGATGAAAATATGCAACGCTATCGTATTGAAGTAGGTCGCAATCACGAAGCGCGTCCTGGTGATATTGTTGGTGCTATTGCGAATGAAGCTGGCATTTCCAGCAGTAATATCGGCCACATTAAATTGCACGACGAATTCTCAACCGTAGATTTACCAAAAGGTTTGTCCTCTGATGTAATCAGCCACTTAAAAACAGTACGTGTGCGTAATCGCCCACTGCAAATAAGTGTTGATCAAGGTGGCGCAGTGGGTGGCGGCAATCGCGATTCAGCTGATCGCGCACCGCGTAGCTTTGACAAAAATCATGGTGATAAACCTTTTAGTGACAAGCCACGCGGTGATAAGCCATTTAGTGACAGGCCCTTTAGTGACAAGCCGCGCGGCGACAAACCTTTTAGCGACAAGCCCTTTAGTGACAAGCCACGCAGCTTCTCTGACAAGCCACGCGCTCCGTCGGATAAACCGCGCAGCTTTACCGATAAGCCGTCAGGTAATTCTGACAAACCACGCAGCCGTGATGATGCGCCACGCGGGAAATTAACGCTTGGCGACAAACCAAAGGCGCGCACCGGTGAAGCAAAAAGTTTTCGTCCAAAAAAGTTTGATTAATACCTGAAGTGTAAAAGCTTCACTTATAAAAAAGGCTAGCAATTAATTGCTAGCCTTTTTTATTTATCCAACACTTTGTTTAGCTGGCCTGTTTTATCTGGACTGTATTTATCGAAACAGTTACTCATCAAACATCTGAATCATATAGCCCGTTTTTATCGCTTCAGCCATAGCTTTATCTGCCATTACAACCCGCGGATCGCCGGTTAAATTACTTGGCACTAATTTGCGTTTTTCGATTTCAATTTCGGTAAAACCTGCGCGCATTAAATAAACTTTACACAATTGCTCTGCGCCAAATAAATCAATAAAGTTAATGTACACAATAAAAGGCATTACCTGCCCTTCTTTAGCCCCATCACGCGCTTTTTTTGCTTTGCCGTTGGCAGAGAATATATACATAAATAATCCTACTCTTTTCTTAAAATTCTATTTTCAGTTAAATTGTCATAATCACACGTAACGAATCCAATCTTAATTTAGCTTGCGATAAATATTGCTGACTCACGGCCAAACGCTGCTGCAAGTAATCAATTTCAGATTGGCGCACATTGGGGTTTACTTTTGCCAATGCATTCATACGTGCGAGTTCAGCATTAATTTCATTTGCAACTTGTTGTTGTGCCGCTGCGATTAGTGCTGCTTGCTGCGGTAAAGCTTTTTCTTCGGCGTTGTGCAACATTTCGTTTAATGCCGGGCGCGCATGGCGAACCAAACCCTGAGCATTATTGCGCGGTACTTTTTGCAATAACTTACTCATTTTTTCGATGCTCAGCAACGCACTTAAATCTTTACCATTAGTATCCATCAATATGCGCAACATGGACTGTGGAATAAAGCGAAATAATTGTAATTCAGCGGGCGCTGGACAATGCAATACAAACAAGGCTTCCAACATTAAATTACCGGCCTGCAACGGTGGAAGCTTTAAAGTACAGAATGCGGTGTTACCAAACTCGGTGAGCGCAATTAATTCCTGCGCACCGCGCACCATGGGATGCTCCCAAGTAATAAATTGTAAATCTTCACGCGACAATGCTTGCTGGCGTTGATAAGTAATAGTTAAACCCACTTCAGGCAACCCGGGGAATTGTTCTATGCGCATATGCTCACTGGGATGCAATACTAAACTGTGTTCGCTGTGACGCTCTGAATCAATACCAAAAGCATCGAACACTGAATCCATATAGTCTTGCAGATTTTCATCATCGTCTTTCGCCGCCAATAAATTCACCAACTCAGCAGCTTGTGCTGGCTTGCATGAATTTAATTCCAACAAACGATCACGGCCATGCTGTAATTGCAGCACCAAATCAGCTGCGTAAATTCTAGTTTCTTGTAACAAGGTTACAAAAGCAGAGGTGTTATTACTAATTAAAGATTTCAACAAAGGTTCAGAAAATTTTGTATATACCGTTTGGCCGATAGCGCAGGTTTTTTCAAAACCATTTAAACCTTGGTGATACCAATCAATTAATTTTTCTTGCACACTACCAGAATAAAACGGAGTATGTACATTAACGGTTGCAGTTTGGCCGATACGATCCAGGCGACCAATCCGCTGTTCCAGTAAATCCGGGTTAAGCGGTAAATCAAATAAAACAACATCTTGCGAAAATTGAAAGTTACGGCCTTCACTGCCAATTTCCGAACAAATCAAAACCTGTGCGCCCTCTTCCATATCCGCAAAGTATGCTGCGGAACGGTCGCGTTCAACCAAACTTAAACCTTCATGGAACACAGAGGTAAATAAACCCTTGCGCAAACGCAAATAATCTTCAAGTGATTGTGCGGTATCTGCACTGGCACAAATCACTAATACTTTTTTACGGCGATTTTGCTTTAACCATTCGCATAACCACATCACACGCGGGTCATGTAACCACCAATCATTATGCTCTTGCTGCCAATAATATTCGGCGCACATTTGCTTCGCTAACGGCAAAGCACTCAATTGCGTTAATTGTTCAACAGAAATAGTTAAGGGATGCTTATGTAATTTTCGCTCAGGAAACCCTGGTATTGAATTGCGAGTATTGCGAAACAATACGCGGCCTGTGCCGTGCCTGTCTAACAAATAACTAATAGCTTTATCAACGGCTTGACCAAGATTTTCTGTCACTGCTAATTGTGACAGTTCTGCCAAAGTTTCCGGCGGTAAATAAGTTGCCAACTGCTTACGGAAATCCGCAGGAATAGTGCCAGTTGATTCCGAATGAATACTTAACAGTGATTGCACTAATTCATTAAGCGGTGCATAAGATTGTTGTTCAGTGATAAATTTTGCTAAATCGTAATAGCGATCAGGATCAAGTAAACGCAAACGTGCAAAATGGCTTTCCAAACCTAACTGCTCAGGCGTAGCAGTTAACAGTAATAAACCCTTAGCAACTTTCGCCAAGCCTTCAATACATTGATAAGCAATGCTGACGGATTTTTCGCTCCATTGTAAATGGTGAGCTTCATCCACTAATAATAAATCCCACTCCGCCGCAAGTGCTTGCGCATAACGCTCAGGATTTTTGGTGATAAAGTCGAGCGAACATAAAATTAATTGTGCAGTTTCAAACGGATTATCACCACCAACTTCTGCGCCAGATTTACTATCGCCCTCGCCCTTAAAATCAGCATCATTAAAATCATCCACATAATCAATGGACTCTTCAAAACTATCCAAACCAACGAGTGCCTGGCAACGCGCTTCATCTAACAAAGTAAACGCCAAATTAAAACGACGCAGCATCTCTACTAACCATTGATGTTGCAAACTAGTCGGCACCACAATTAACGCGCGCTTTACTCTGCCACTCATTAGTTGTTGATGCAAAATCAAACCGGCTTCAATCGTTTTACCCAAGCCTACTTCATCTGCCAGAAGCACGCGTGGTTCATGGCGCTGTGCAACTTCATTAGCGATATACAATTGATGCGGCAATAATTGCACACGCGGCCCCGCCAAACCGAAAATAGGTGACTGGCGATGCTGATTCATATATTTAAGTGTCTGATAGCGCAAGGTGAAGTGAGTATGCTTATCAATTTGACCCGCAAATAGCCGATCGCGCGGGGTGCTAAATTGCACAAAACTATCCAGCTCAAATTCGGGAATCGTTAATTCAACCTGCTCTTCGGTCAACCCAAAATATAGGAGGCAACCATGCTGTTCTTGTACCCTTGTAATTTTTACTTTGGTGCCATCCTGATGCCGGACTTTTTCGCCCACTTCATACATCACACGGCTCACAGGCGCATTATCGATTGCATAGGTGCGGCGCTCACCCGCTGCCGGAAAACTGAGGGTTAAGCGACGGCTAACCACATCTAACACTATACCCAGACCTAATTCGGCCTCTGCTTCACTGATCCAACGTTGACCGATTACGTATTGCGCTTGACTCACTAGAACACTCAACTTAAACAAATGATAAAAAGGCGTGCATCATACTGTTTTAGGGGCGCAATTCCAAAAAAATTCGCCTTTTATTAGATGATTGCACTGTAGAATTTCGTTACCATTGCCCAACTAAGAATTATTGATTGGATAAAAATATGTTTACAGCTATGCAAGCTTTGTCATCATCCGCGCAACTCCAGCAAATCGTGCAAAATTGCAATTTTTTAAAGCTAATCTCTAGTAGCGATCAATACCCGAATAGCCAGGGCACAGGCCTACCCTTAATTCACGTACAAACCGCATTATGTAACGCCGTAATTGCATTACAGGGGGCACAATTGTTGGAATTTTCAACAACTCATGGCCAACCATTGTTGTGGCTTAGCCCTAATTGCAATTTTACACCTGCTGTAGCTTTGCGTGGAGGAGTGCCTATTTGCCTACCCTGGTTTGGCCCTAATGCTAAAGATCCCAAAAAACCAAAGCACGGTTTTGCCCGCAATCAAACCTGGCAATTAAACAGTGCCAAACTGTTAGCTGATGGCTCAGCGGAATTAATTTTTGCATTTGTTAGCAAAGCAAATGATTTATTTGAATTTAATTTTTCTGCAACATTAACAATGACATTGGGCAATACTGCAAAACTGGAACTTAGTATCACCAACACTGATGTAAACGCTTTCGATTGCAGCTGGGCGCTGCATAGTTATCACCGCGTTAGCTCATTAGCTGATGTACGCGTTAAAGGTTTAGCTGGAAAAAAATATGCCGATAATTTAGAAAATCGTACTGAAAAATTACAAACGGGAGATATTAATTTTCCTTACGAAGTAGATCGTGCTTTTCCTGGTATCGCTAATAACCTCGCCATTGTCGGCGCGCCAAATATTACAATTACTCATCACAACTGCCCTAGTGTGATTGTGTGGAATCCGGGAGCTAATGCCGCCAATATTGCCGACATAGGCGCGGGCAATGAGCAAGGTTATATTTGTGTTGAACGCGGTGCAGTATTAAACGACACATGGAATTTAGCGGCGGGTGAAACCAAAGCAGCTTGGTTAAAGTTTGAGGAATCAAAGATTTCCTAAGTATTATCGCAATACCTGCGGATCACATTGCATTTTAAATTGTACGTTGCATGGTACTTCTGCAGTACACTCTGCATCGTACTCTGCCCATAAAGTCTGCCCATGATTCGGCTTGAATTCCCCACGCCTACGAACAAAATTTATCCCTGTCTCCTCGCCAAACCTAGCTATACTGGAAAAATTAGGCTTTCGTTGGCCGGTTGTGATTAAGTTTATTCAATCTCTAATCTGACAGCTAAAAAAAGAAGTCATCGCCAGTATGAATACACAATCTCTGAGCAAACTCTTTATTCTTGCCGCCATCGCTGGTTCGGTAGCATCGACTAACGCTTATGAGCTGACCGTTCAAGTATTCAGTGTAGATAAAAAACCCCTGGCCGATGCTGTAGTTTACGCAGTACCCAGTGAACCGCAGACAGATGTAAACTCAGTAGCCGCCAGCACAATGAAAATGGCTGTTATGGATCAGCGTAATAAAGCTTTCATTCCGCATGTGTTGGCAGTACCTATAGGCACCAAAGTAGATTTTCCCAATACAGATACTGTTAACCATTACGTTTATTCCTTTTCTGAAATAAAAAAATTCCAATTTAAATTGTTTAAAGGTGATGCCGAAAAACATCAAATAGTATTTGATAAACCCGGCATTGTGGCTTTGGGCTGTAATATCCATGATTTTATGTTGGGTTATATTTTTGTTGCGCCAACGCTCTATGTGGCGGTGACAGATAGCACAGGAAAAACGCATTTGGCTCTGCCTGACAAAGGTGACTTTACCTTAGAAATTTGGCATGAGCGGAACAATGAAGATTTGACTAAATTAGCACAAAAACTTGTGACCAACGCTGTGAGTAACAACTCTGCCAGTAGTAATGTGCAAATTAATTTCACTAAACCGCTCAAGCCTCCACGAAAAATGTCGCATGAAAATGATGATTATTAATTTATGATGCATAACTTACAAAGCAAAATTTTTGTATTTTTTATGGTGCTGCTGTTTATCATCATGGGCTTTATTTTGCTGATTGTTTATCGCACTACTTACGCACACACTCAAACACAAATAGCAGAACAGTTAGCCGCCGGCAACGCTGTAGTGCAAAACGAACTCGAATCGCGTAAACGTTATGTAGGTAGTACCTCACGCACCATCACCAAAGATTTTAATTTAATTGAGCAAGTGGTAAGCCGCGATGCAGATTCAATTACTGCCGCACTGGAAAATTATCGCGGCCGTGCTGGTGCCACCTTTTCGATGGTAACTGACCTCAAGGGAAAAATAATCGCAAGCACCTTGAATGATCTTGAAATAAACCAATTTTTACCGTTCGGAAAATTTGATGCCGACCAGGTTGGCAACGCCCAAAATGTTTATGGTTTATATAATGGCCATGTCTATCAAGTTTTTATTTGGCCGCTCTCAGCCCCCGAACCCAACCAAATTGCTTGCCTGGTTATGGGTTACATTCTTGACGACAACTTCACCAGTCGCTTGCGAAAATTGACGGGGTTAGATGTATCTTTTATTCAACCCGGAAAGGTTTTTGCATCGAGTTTAAACGAAGCTGAGCGTGCGACCTTAATACGGACGAAAATTAACTTCAACGCACAAAATATGTGGCGCACCATTAATCTTGATAATATTGAATATGTCACTTATTCAGCTGAGTTGCCGTTAACGAATGGAGAACACATTACCGTATTTTTACAACGCTCGCTAACAGATGCACTACGCGATTACAAAGCACTACAGGTACAATTAATTGCCGCACAAATTTTAAGTTTACTGCTGGCTGCGGTAGGTGCTTTTTTTATTGCCAGTACGGTAGCGCGCCCTTTAAGTCGCATGACCGAATATGTAAAACATATTGCCGCCGGTAAATATTACGAACCATTAACGCAAGACAACAAAGGTGAAATTGGCATTTTGGTAAAAGAGTTCACCAAAATGCAACATGAAATTACCGAGCGTGAGGCGTCTATTTTACATCTTGCTTATCACGATAGTTTAACCAATCTCCCCAATCGCAATGATTTCCAGTTGCATGTCAAAGCACAAGTTGATGCCGCAAGTGAAAGTAACGGACGTGTTGCCGTGTTTGTAATGGATTTGGATAATTTCAGTGATATTAATGTTACTCTTGGCCATTTATCCGGTGATTTTTTATTAAAGAAAACTGCCGAGCGTTTGTTAAAAGAGTGTCGGGAAAATGACCATATTGCACGTTTAGGCGGTGATGAATTTGCGGTATTGATTTCCGATTTTTCGAGCATACATGATCTTATTCAATGGATAACACACTATCGCCAAATTTTTAATGAACCCTTTGAAGTTGAAGGGATTTCACTCACCGTAAACGCAACCTTTGGTGTGGCTATTTATCCCGAACATGCAGAAAATGCCGGCACACTAATGCAGCGCGCCGAAGTTGCCATGTATATTGGCAAGCGCAAAAAAATGCCTTACTCAATTTACAATAGCAGCCAGGATCATCACAGCGTTTTACGTTTGGCATTGATGAGCGAATTAAAACCTGCAATAGAACACAATGAGCTAGTGCTTTTTTATCAACCTAAGTTGGACATTCCCAGCAACACAATTATCGGTGCTGAATGTTTAGTGCGCTGGATTCACCCTGTGCATGGTTTTATTAACCCCGATGAATTTATTCCTCTGGCAGAGCAAACCGGTAATATTCGGTTCTTAACACGCTGGGTTATTAACGCTGCTTTTACCCAAAATAAAAAATGGCGCGACCTGCTGCAACTTAATTTAATTATGTGCATCAACGTATCAGCGGTAGATTTACTTGATCCACCATTTTTACAATTTGTTGAAGCGCAGCTGCAAGAACATAATTTACCGGCAGAATCCGTCGTGTTGGAAGTAACAGAAAGTACGGTGATGGACGACCCGGACAAAGCCATCGCCATGTTAAGTCAACTCAATGCAATGGGCGTTGGTTTATCCATCGATGACTTTGGCACCGGCTATTCATCAATGGCACAACTAAAACGTTTACCTGTGCATGAATTAAAAATTGATAAAAGTTTTGTGCTGGATGTCGTCAACAGCAATGATGATGTCATTATTGTGCGTTCCACTATTGAGCTCGCGCACAATATGCATTTAAAAGTAGTCGCGGAAGGTGTTGAAAATCTCGCGACGCTGAATTTATTAACAGAGCTCAACTGCGATACCGCTCAAGGCTACTAT
>JAYTSJ010000140.1:0-8250 GCA_043745725.1 Gammaproteobacteria bacterium
TCAGGGGCGTGGTTGAGCAAGGCATTGAGTAAAGTACCCGTTTGGTTGCCAGCGGCGGGGTGAACCACTAAACCCGCCGGCTTGTTGATAATCATTAAATGCTCGTCTTCATAGACGACATTGAGCTGAATAGCTTCTGGCTCCCAGGTGCCTTGCGCTTCTAATTCAGCGTTTAATTCCAGCAATTCGCCACCAATAAGCTTTTCTTTGGGCTTGCGCTGCGCACCGTCTATCTTGAGCTGACCATCCTTAATCCAACTTTGTAGGCGTGAGCGTGAAAAATCAGGGAACAACTCGGAAGCAGCTTGGTCGAAGCGCAGACCATTCATACTAAATGGCACTTGTGCGGAGAGTTCAAAAACTTCTTTCATCTAAAAGTAAAACCTCTGTTTAAAACTTTTGTTTAAAAAGCAATGTTAAAAAACAATGCTGCTTTGGTATCAGCTGGCTATGTGTTTAAATACGCGGCCGTTTTATTTAAATTCATAGGCTATTTAAATTCATAGGCGATTCACCTGAATTTACAGTCGTGACAAAATAACTCTGCCACCCTAATTTTTTGCGTTAACTACTTTTTAGTTAACTATATCGAGCCCACTTTTTATGCTTAAGCGATTTCTACCCTTTGTGCTCGTTGGATCAATTACCCTACTGACTGCATGTTCCAGCACGAAAAAAGAAGAAAAAACCATCAGTGAAGCTGACCTCTATCACGCTGCAGAAGAGCAGTTAGACAACGAGCAGTGGGAAGCATCTATTAAAAACCTGCAATCGCTCGAAGAGAACTTCCCATTCGGCACCTACGCTGAACAGGGCCAGTTAGAACTCATTTACGCTTATTACAGCTCGCAAAAACCCGATGAAGCCATTGCAACAGCCAACCGCTTTATTCGCTTGCATCCGCAACATCGCAATGTCGACTACGCCTACTACATGCTCGGCATGAGTTCATTCACCAAAGATAAAGGTATGTTTGAACGGGTAATGCCTGCCGATATGACCAAACGTGACCCAGGTGCAGCGCGTGAATCTTTAGGCAACTTCACCCAATTACTCAACCGTTTCCCCGATAGCCCCTACGCTGCAGACGCCAAAAAACGCATGCTGTTTTTGCGTAACCTCTTGGCCCGCTATGAAATTCACGTTGCCAATTACTACTTTAAACGTGGTGCTTATGTAGCTGCGGTGAGCCGTGGTCGCTACGTACTGGAAAATTACCCAAAAACTCCGGCGATTCCTGACTCACTAGCCGTTATGGTACAGGGTTATCACCTTTTAGGCATGCAAGATCACGCGGAAGAGATGCTGAATATTCTCCGCATCAACTACCCCGAGTACCCCGCCCTCAACAAAAATGGCACGTTTGATTATGATTACGCCACCGACAATCAGCGCAGCTGGTTTGGCATAATCACTCTCGGGCTATTTACCAAACACGATGGCATCGGTTTTGATACCCGCGAAATCTATGACGCTGAGTACAAAAAAGCGCCGCGTGTAACCAATTAGTTAGGGGGCGCATTAGCCTCCTTTAGGTTTAATCGCTTAAGTTTACTCACTCACGCCATCCGTGGCGCTCGCCCTGTGGGCAGCCTTCGGCTGTGCTAAACGCCTTTCCTCGATTATCTCTAAATACCTTTGGTCACTCACGCCATCCTTGGCGCTCGCCCTACGGGCAGCCTTCGGCTGTGCTAAACGGCTTTCCTGCCGTTTAGTCTCCCATTTTCCAACCAGACGTAATGGGGTAACGGCGATCGCGGCCAAAACCGCGTTGGCTAATGCGAATACCTATTGGCGCTTGCCTGCGTTTGTATTCATTCACATCCACCAAACGCACCGCGCGCTCTACCTGGTCACGTGCAAAACCTTGCGCAATAATGGCCTCCGCACTTAAATCTTGCTCTACATATAGCGCTAAAATTTGGTCGAGAATATCGTAGGGTGGCAAGCTATCTTCATCTTTTTGATCAGGCGCTAATTCGGCCGAGGGCGGGCGCGTAATCACCGTCGCGGGAATAACTTCTTCGCCCAAACTATTGCGCCTCACTGTATTACGATAGGTAGCGAGCGCAAACACTAAGGTTTTCGGCACGTCTTTTAGGGCATCAAAACCGCCGGCCATATCGCCATACAGAGTGGAATAACCTACCGCCATTTCACTTTTGTTGCCGGTCGTCAGCACTAACAAACCTTTTTTATTGGATATCGCCATCAGCACAACGCCACGGCAACGCGCCTGCAAGTTTTCTTCTGTTGTATCGCGTTTTGTACCAGCAAATTCAGCAGTTAATGCACCCATAAATGCTTCATACATAGGCTCTATACTGATAGAGCTATAGCGCACTCCCATACGGCGGGCTTGCTCTGCGGCATCGTCTTTGCTCAATACTGAGGTGTAACGGAAGGGCATCATTACCGCTTCAACACGGTCGGCACCGAGTGCATCTACCGCCATCGCCAGCGTTAAGGCCGAATCAATTCCGCCTGATAAACCCAGCACTACCCCCTTAAAACGGTTTTTGTTAACGTAATCGCGCATTCCGACGACTAGAGCTTCATATACCGCAGGATGATGAGCGGGAATTGGTGTTAATGTTTGCGGTGGGACTTGCAAGCGCCCCCCAATCAAATTGATCTGCGCTGAAAACAATCCCTCGGCAAACGCTGCAGCGCGATACTGAGTTTGCCCCTCAGCATCCACCAAAATTGAGCCGCCATCAAACACCAGTTCATCTTGCCCACCCACTAAATTGACATAGGCAACCGGCATTTCACCCTCGCGTGCACGTGCAGCAACCATAGCTTCACGTTCAATTTGTTTTCCTTGATGGTAGGGCGATGCGTTCAAATTTAACATCAGTTGCGCACCCGCTGCTTTAGCTTGCGCCATAGGCTCTGGGTGCCAGATATCTTCACAAATACTCAGCGCCGTAGGTATGCCTTTTAAATCAAAAACACATGCCTGTGTGCCCGCCGCAAAATAACGCTTCTCATCAAATACTTGATAATTAGGCAAGCATTGTTTGGCATATTCCGCGACCAACTTGCCGGATTGAATCACTCCTGCCACATTAAACAATTGGCCACTCAGCCGTTTGGGATACCCAACAACGAGAGTGATTGGCAAATTGAGCGCCAGCAATTCACCTAACGCGTGCTCAATGCGCAGCTCTAAACTGGGGCGCAACAGTAAATCTTCCGGTGGATAACCGGTGAGCGTTAACTCTGGGAAAATCACTACATCCGCGCGCAACTCAGCAATCGCATGTTGCGCAAAGGTGATAACCTTTTGCGTATTGCCGGGGATATCACCCACCAGCGTATTAAGTTGTGCCAGGGCGATGATCAATGGGGACATAAAATGCCTCGAGGAAATTGTCTTATGAATAAAATGTAGAAATAAATTCTCTAAAAAGAGAGATCGCGCCATGAAGATTCACAAAAAAAGCTCACAAAACAGCGTAAACTAACATACGCTTACAGCGCATTTTTTGTAATGCTGAAGACTTTTAATACGGAAGAAATGGCAATTACTAAAAGCGAATTATAAAAACTAGCGTATTGTCGGCTAAAGCCATTATTTAATCAAAGCCGATGTGCGCCTCAACACGATTCAGAGAATCCCTAGTCATCCATCATGAAACCATTTATCCCGCTCCCCACCAATTATAATCCTTACGATCTGTTGCGGGTTTACACTTATTATCGAACCCTGCTCGGTGGCGCTCTCGTACTGATGTTTGAAGGGCATATTGCCGACAAGGTGTTGGGGCAGGATAACCCAACAATTTTTCTCTATACCTCCATCGCTTACACCTTAATTAATTTCACCACTCTTGTACTACTTTTACGCGTTAAATTATCACCATCACAAAGGCAATTATTTGCTTTGTTACTACTCGATATCGCATCGCTTATTTTATTGATGCACAGCAGCGGTGGCGCACCTAGTACACTTGGCTATTTATTATTAATAGCGGCAGCAGCCAGTGGCATATTGTTACGTAGCCGTACTGCGATTTTTTTAGCGGCACTGGCCAGCATCGCCGTTATTGCAGAAAGCATCTATCGTGTAATCAACAACACCATTATCGACAGTACTAACGTATTTTTTTCTGCCGGCGCACTCGGCGCACTTATTTTTATTACCACGATTATTTTTCGCTACCTAACTAAAAAAATTCACAGCAGTAACGCCGAAGCCCTCAATCAGGCAATTCGCGCCGCCAGCGTACAACAACTAGCCCAGCAAATATTGGAGCGTATGCGCACCGGTATTATGGTGCTCGACAAAGATAATCAGATAAGTTTATTTAATAACTCCGCGGCCAAGCTGCTTACTCTTGATGCCAACACCGAACCGCGGCTTAACAGCATCCCTGAGTTACAAGAAAAAGTAACTCACTGGCAAAAGACCCAACAAAACCCTTCGCCAATTTTAAATAAATTTAACGATGGCAGCGATGAAATTAAAGTTAACTTTGCTAAACTAGACCCAGGAAAAGATTCTCACACATTAATTTTTTTAGAAGATAACCGTGCAATTACTCAGCATGCGCAACAGTTAAAACTGGCTTCGCTCGGACGTCTAACTGCCAGCATTGCTCACGAAATTCGCAACCCGCTCGGAGCCATTAGCCACGCCAGCCAATTGTTATCAGAAGATAACGCGCTCATCCCCGGCAACAAACGCTTAGTCGCCATTATCAACTCACACACCAAGCGTGTTAATCAAATCATCGAAAACATTTTACAATTATCACGTCGTCGCATTGCCACGCCGCAAAATATTCGTCTTGATGAATGGCTGCCCATTTTTATTGCTGACTACTCCGCTAGCAAAGGCGACCTCCACAAACCACAAATTGATTGTTTAGCTGCAGATGCTATCCATGCAAAATTTGATGTTGGACAATTGCAACAAGTGTTAACAAATTTATGTGATAACGGCATACGCTACAGTAATCCACCCGCAGATTGCCCACATTTAGTGATTGAAGCTGGCATCAATAACCAGCAACCTTTTATTAAGGTTATTGATTTTGGCGTTGGCATCAGCGCTGAAAATTTAACCCACTTATTTGAACCATTCTTCACTACTGAAAATACGGGTTCAGGCTTAGGTTTGTATATTTGCAAAGAACTCTGTGAGGCCAATCAAGCATTAATTTCTTATTCCCATACGCATGAAGGATTAAGCTGCTTCCATATTCAATTGGCACATCCGGATAAAGTGTTGTGATACTTTAATGTCCGATATCCTTACAAAAAAACCCAACACTTTATTGCGTGCGCAACTGCGATTAATGTTGGGTGAAGAAATTGCATTTGGCCCAGGCAAAGCCGATTTACTGGATGCTATCCGCGATACCGGATCTATTTCAGGTGCAGGTAAAAAAATGGGTATGAGTTATCGCCGTGCATGGTTACTAGTGGACGCGATGAATCGCTGTTTTCAACAACCGCTGGTGGATACTGCTAAAGGCGGTAGTCAAGGCGGCGGAACTAAACTCACTGCCGCCGGCGAGCAAGTTTTACATCAATATCGCGCCCTTCAAGCAGAAGTTGCTACAATCACCGAACAACACTTTCAAACATTAAAACCTTTACTGCGCAAAAAGCCATTAATTACAGATTAATTTTTGTTCCATTTTTGTAGATTGTTCTGCAATTTTCCTTCACTCATCGTAAACCAGGAGTCGGTAAGAAATTCAACTTCACGAGACGAATGAGTAACATAGATCATAGGAATATTGAACTCTGATTTTATCCGTAGAAAAAATGGCAAGATTTGATTTTTTAAACGCTCATCTAATGCCGAAAGCGGTTCATCCAATAATAACAACGAAGGTGAATACAAAATAGCACGCCCAAGTGCTACCCGTTGTTTTTCTCCACCTGAAAGCGAATTGGGCTTGCGCGCCAACAATTGTTCAATTTCCAATAAATTTACAACCGCATCTAATTCAAAACGACGACGCTCGGGTAAAATATTATGGTAACCATAGAGTAAATTATTGCGCACCGATAAATGTGGCAAAAGTTGTCCGTCTTGAAATACCAAACCAATACGGCGTTTATGCGGTGGAACCCAAGTATTGGTTACCGCATTGAACAATGTTTGGTCGTCGAGCACAACGCGACCTTGCTGTGGCTTTAACAGCCCTGCAATCACTGCAAGCAATGTACTTTTACCGCTGCCAGACGCACCTAAAATTCCCGTTATGGGTGAATTTATTTTTGCCAGACCCTGCAAAATAAAATCGTGGCGCTGAAAAGTAAAATCGATATCAAGCACGATTTACTCCCAACCATTTTTCAGCGCGACCCGACAACAAATTACTTAATAGCAACGAAAAAAATGCGAACGCGAGGCTGATCATAATTAAACGTACTGCAATTGCATCGCCGTTAACTTGATGGGTTGCCGAATAAATCGCAAGAGGTAAAGTACGCGTTTCTCCCTCTATATTTCCAACAAAAGTAATAGTTGCACCAAATTCGCCGAGGGAACGACTAAACACCATAATGAGACCAATTAAAATACCCGGCAGCATTAAAGGCAAGGTTACCGTTAGCCATACTTTTAATGGACTTGCCCCGAGGGTACTGGCCGCTTTTTCAAGGCGACGATCAATCATTTGTACCGATAATTTTGCTGCTTGCACCATCAATGGAAACGCAATAATTGCCGAGGCCAACACAGCACCTTTCCAATTAAAAACAAACTCTATATCAAAATGTGTTTTTAACCATTGCCCAGCAAAGCCCTGCGACCCAAAAGTAACTAGCAACAAATAACCAGGAACTGTAGGTGGCAATACCATCGGCATAAATAAAATAGCTTCGAAAGCTGGCTTGGCAAAAAAATCTTTGCGTGCAAGCAGCCAGCCACAGCCAATACCCGGCAGCAAACATAATAGAGTTGCCCACGCGCCAACTTGTGCGGATAAAATAAGTGCTTGCCACTCAGGTTCGGTCAACATACAAGAAATCACTTAATTCAGTAAGATAAAACCATAGCGGGCAAATACAACTTTTGCTTCATCGCTTTGTAAAAAAATCCAAAACGCTTTTGCGTCTTGAGACGCAGTTTTTGTAAGCGCGCCAGGATACTCAATCGGAGTATGACTGCTTGCAGGAAAGGTTGCGACCACTTTAACTTTTTTACTTAATTGCGCATCAGTTTTGTAAACTATCCCCAGCCCACATTCGCCACGCTCGACGAAGGCTAGCGCAGTACGAACATCATCAGTGCCAACAATACGCGGCGATAGCTTATCCCACCAACCGAAATAGGAGAGCGATTGTTTTGCATATTTTCCTACAGGCACGGATGCAGGATCGCCTGTACATAAACGACCACCAAAGTTTGCGGGCAAATTAAAAGTGGAGTCTAGCATTACACTAATGTCACTAGCATCAGGGGCAATTAACACCAACTCATTACCCAACAATTTTTTACGCGACTCAGTTAATAATAAACCACGCTTTTGCAAATAGTCACTCCAATCAACATCCGCCGAAATAAATATATCCGCCAGAGCACCGTTTTCGATTTGCTTGGCCAAGGTGGATGAGCCTGCAAATGATTTTTTTATCACAATCTCTGAATGTGCCTTTTGATAAACACTACTTAATTCTGTTAGCGCATCCGTCAAGCTCGCTGCAGCATAAAGCTTCACTTCACCTGCACGAACTACGCTGCAAAGCATTACCAACACCACGGTCAACGCAGAGCGAACAGCAAATTTTCTTATTACTTGCGCACCATAACTACACATCACCAATAATATACGCATCATTTTTATCCCCTTAGACAATTATTCTAAATCTAACTATTTTCAACAACACTCACGATGTATATGGTTGTATATATCGAATAACAATGTCAACATAATCTCCACTATTTCATTTCACAACTACCGGAGAACCCATCAATGCATCAATTTAGAAAAAATTTTTCCTGGCTTTTACTTTGCTACTTAGTGGCAGCACCCGTATTTGCGGTAGATGCCACTACAGAATTATTAGCCCAAAAAGGTGTTATTAGTGCAGAAGAATATGAAAAAATTCGCAAGGCACAAAGCTCACAAGCAACTGTAGATTTAAGTGAAGGATTAAAAATTGTATGCGCAAACCACATGGAGCATCACTGGTGAGCAGCGCACTTACAAAGGCGATAAAGGTCTGTTCGATGGCATTAAGCCAACAAAATCTGTCGATCAAAGCGGCATAGGTGCATGGGAA
>JAYTSJ010000141.1:0-21133 GCA_043745725.1 Gammaproteobacteria bacterium
CTGCATCCTTATCCATTTGAAAAACTCGCTGCGCTAAAAGCTGCGGTCAATTCACCTGCGAATTTGCAAGATATTATGTTGTCTATTGGCGAACCAAAACACTTGCCGCCGGCATTTGTATTGGAAACATTGGTTAAAAACTTAAACAAATTATCCAATTACCCCACCACCAAAGGCTTACCTGAGTTACGCGAAGCCATTGCAGTATGGGCAACAAAAAGATTTAAATTGAACACTGGTAGTTTTAATGCTGATAAACATGTATTGCCGGTAAACGGTACCCGCGAAGCTTTGTTTGCTTTTGCGCAAACAATTGTTAATCGCACGCCAGAACGTTCATCATCACCATCATCAAAAGATAAGCCATTAATTCTTTCGCCTAACCCGTTTTATCAAATCTATGAAGGTGCAGCATTGCTTGCCGGTGCAGAACCTTATTTTTTAAATTGCACACCCGAAAATAATTTTATTCCCGATTTTTCCGCCGTACCAGAAAATGTATGGCTACGTTGCCAACTATTATTTATTTGTTCGCCCGGCAACCCCACCGGTGCGGTAATGAGTGCTGCACAATTAAAAAATTTAATTGCTCTTGCAGACCAATACGATTTTGTGATTGCCTCCGACGAGTGCTACTCAGAACTCTATTTTGATGAAGCAAATCCACCTATTGGATTGCTGCAAGCTTGCGCCGAATTAGGTCGCGATGATTTTGCGCGCTGCGTGGTATTCCACAGCTTATCCAAACGCTCCAATTTACCCGGCCTACGCTCTGGTTTTGTTGGCGGCGATGCTAAGATTCTCGAAAAATTTTTGCTTTACCGCACCTATCACGGTTGCGCTATGCCAGTACCCACACAATTAGCGAGCGTCGCGGCTTGGCAAGATGAAACACATGTCATCGAAAACCGCGAAGCCTATCGCCAAAAATTTGCTGCGGTTTTAAATATACTTAAAGATATCCTGCCCGTAGAAAAACCCGATGCCGGTTTTTATTTGTGGCCAAAGACTCCAATTAAAGGCGAATTGTTTGCACAACAATTATTCGCTGCGCAAAAAGTGACTGTATTACCTGGTAGCTATTTAGCTCGCGAAGCCAATGGTATAAATCCTGGCGAAGACTATGTACGCTTAGCTTTGGTGGCACCACTTGCCGAATGCATTGAAGCCGCCAAACGCATTAAAGTATTTGTTCAATCATTATGAATACAGAAAAAAACTTAACCAAAGCCGATCGCGTAGAATTTATTTTGCAAAAATTGCAAAATCTCTACCCTAATCCGCCGATTCCATTAAAGCATAAGGATTCTTACAGCTTATTAATTGCTGTTTTACTTTCAGCGCAATGCACCGATGAACGCGTTAATCAAATAACACCGGCGTTATGGGCACTCGCCGATAACCCTTATGATATGGCGAAGATTCCAGTAGAAAAAATTCAAGCTGTGATTCGCCCTTGCGGTTTATCACCACAAAAATCCAAAGCAATTTCAGTATTATCGCAAATGCTGGTGAACGAACATGGCGGCCAGGTACCGCAAGATTGGGCAGCATTAGAGCGCCTGCCCGGTGTCGGCCACAAAACCGTAAGTGTCGTTATGAGCCAGGCGTTTAATGTACCCGCCTTTGCGGTAGATACCCATATTCATCGCCTCGCGCAGCGTTGGGGTTTAACTAACGGTAAAAATGTAGTACAAACCGAAAAAGATTTAAAGCGCTTATTTCCAATGACAAGCTGGAATGCGCTGCACTTACAAATTATTTATTATGGCCGTGAATTTTGTTCTGCACGTGGCTGTAATGGCACAACCTGTGAAATTTGTAGAACTTGTTATCCAAATCGGATAAAACCAAAAATTGCACATAAGGCATAGCTTTTAAGGCGTAAGAATATGATTACTTTATATGGCATAAAAAATTGCGACACAGTAAAAAAAGCGCGTGACTGGTTAACAAAAAATAAAGTTGATTACCGTTTTCACGATTTTCGTGCAGATGGTTTAAGTAAAGATAACGTCCATAATTGGATTGCCGAACTTGGCTTGGAAACATTAGTCAACAAACGCAGCACCACCTGGAAAGAGTTAGACGAAACCACAAAAAATAATTTCAACGACAAAAATGCAGCGGCAATTATTGCAGACAATCCAACACTGATTAAGCGACCTTTGCTCGATACGGGCACACAAAAATATGTTGGATTTAAAGACGCTGAATACACCAAAATTTTTAATTAACTATTTATTAATGTTAGGAAATATTATGACCAATCTCTATAGCCTCGGCCTCGGTATAGGCACACAAAATTCAAAAAACGAATGGCTTGAAGTTTTTTATGCTACCCCTTTGTTAAATCCTTCTTCTGCAACAGCAAGCGCCATTGCCAAAGTTATTGGTTACAGTGAAGGCAACCAGGCAATTGCTATTACCAATGCGCAAGCTGGTGAACTTGCACAGGCATTGGAGACTGCTGGCGATTTAGCACAAGCTGCGCTTGCAAAAAAATTAGTAGAGAGTAAACGCCCGTTAGTAGCAACCATGCTCGCTACTGACTCAGCACCTACATCAGTACCCGAAGGTTATTTAAAATTACAATTACTTTCGCATCGCTTGGTAAAACCACACGACACTGTGCTTGCGGGAATTTTTGGTGTGTTACCTAATGTAGCCTGGACCAATCAGGGCGCGATAGATGTGAATGAATTGCCCTCACGTCAATTACAAGCGCGTTTAAAGGGTGAAGAATTAGAAGTATCCTGTGTCGATAAATTTCCAAAGATGACTAATTATGTAGTGCCCAAAGGTGTACGTATTGCACATACCGCTCGCGTGCGTTTAGGTGCCTACATTGGCGAAGGCACGACCATTATGCACGAAGGTTTTGTAAATTTTAATGCCGGCACTGAAGGCCCGGCAATGATTGAAGGGCGAATTTCCGGCGGTGTATTTGTGGGTGCAGGCTCTGATCTTGGCGGCGGCAGTTCCACTATGGGAACCCTGTCTGGTGGTGGTAATATTGTTATTTCAATTGGCAAAGAATCCTTGATCGGTGCGAATGCTGGTACCGGCATCCCACTTGGCGATCGCTGCAAAATTGAATCAGGTTTATATATTACTGCTGGAACAAAAGTAGTTATGCTGGATGACCAAGGTGCTGAAGTGAAAACGGTAAAGGCGCGCGAATTAGCAGGAATTTCTGACTTGGTGTTCCGTCGCAATTCCATTAGCGGTCGCGTAGAAGTCGTAACAAATAAAAGTGCGCTGCAATTAAATACTGCATTACACAAAAATTAACCCGCCCTTTACTCTCGGCGTGATAGCGGCGTTATTTTCGTACTCAGTCGGTCACTTATTATTTTTATTATTTATAAGCTCCCTTCTTGCGTGCGAAAATGCCTTGCTCTCATCACCGATATTAAATGGCTAAAAAAATTAACTAAGCGAGATAATAATTATGGGCGCTCAATGGAAAGCAAAAGGCCGCGAAGCGGCAGCCAGTGCTAAAGGTAAAGTATTTACCAAGCTCACCAAAGAAATCATGATTGCGGCGCGCAGCGGTGCTGACCCAACATTAAACCCGCGCTTACGCCTGGCCATAGTGCAAGCCAAAAAAGCGTCCATGACTCGAGAGACCCTTGAGCGCGCCATTAAAAAAGGTGCGGGTTTAACGAATGAAATAGTGAATTATGAAAAACTCACTTACGAAGGTTTTGCTCCACATCAAGTTCCGGTCATTGTCGAATGCCTAACAGATAACGTTAATCGTACCATCTCCAATATTCGCGGATTATTTCGCAAAGGCCAACTCGGTACTTCTGGTTCAGTATCCTGGGATTTTGAACACGTCGGCATGATTGAAGCATCACCCACAACAAAAGATGCAGATCCGGAAATGGCCGCCATTGAAGCCGGCGCACAAGATTTTGAAGCGGGCGATGAGGGCTCAACAATATTTATTACCGACGCTACAGATGTAGATGTTGTTTGCAAAGCCTTACCAGAATTCGGTTTTACAGTTGAATCAGCTAAAATCGGTTACCGCGCTAAAAACCCGGTAACCTTAAGCGGCGAAGCATTGGAAGAAGTCGAAAACTTTTTAGCCGCCATGGACGATGACGATGACGTGCATGAAGTCTATGTAGGTTTGGCAGGCGAATAATCGCAACCCCCCACTCAGGAATAATTATGCCGGCTACAACACATTCAACATTTATTGGTTACATCACCTGGATTTTCGGATTCATGGGCGCGCACCGTTTTTATTTCGGTAAGCCACTCACAGGTACGCTGTGGTTTTTCACTCTTGGCTTATTAGGCATCGGCTGGTTTGTGGATTTATTTTTAATTCCCGGCATGGCAAAAGAAGCAGATATGCGTTTTCACACTGGGAAACTAAATTACTCCATCACTTGGATACTGCTAGTATTTTTGGGTTTGTTCGGAGTTCATCGAATGTACATGGGGAAATGGTTAACCGGAATTTTATATTTATTTACCCTCGGCTTATTGGGCTTTGGCTGGCTTTATGATTTGTGGACGCTGAACAGCCAAGTCAATAAAATTAATACTTAACAATGCGCTGATTATAATTTTAAAATCTGTCTTTAATTTTAAAATCTGACTTTGATTTTGAAACCCATCTTTAATTTTAGTGAAAATATTTATGCTTAATTTAACGCCCACATTACAACTTGCCATTGATTTAATTCGCTGCCGCTCCGTAACGCCCGAGGATGATGGTTGTCAGGCGATGATGATTACACGCCTTGAAGCCATCGGCTTTAAAACCGAACGTTTGCGTTTTGGTGAAGTTGATAATTTTTGGGCGATTCGCAATGGAGTAGATGGCGACAATGGAAAAATTCTCGCATTTGCTGGCCACACCGATGTAGTGCCTACCGGCCCCGAAACTAATTGGAGCAATCCTCCTTTTACACCAAAAATTATTGACGGTATGTTACATGGCCGCGGCGCAGCGGATATGAAAGGTTCGCTCGCGTGTATGGTTATCGCCTGCGAAAATTTTGTAGCAAAAAATCCTGATCACAAACATCGCATTGCGTTTTTAATTACGAGCGATGAAGAAGGCCCTTCCATTAACGGCACAGTAAAAGTTGTGGAATGGCTAGAAGCACGCAACACAAAAATGGCTTGGTGCATTGTGGGTGAACCATCGAGCACTAACGTTGTGGGTGACGTGATTAAAAACGGTCGGCGCGGTTCACTGGGTGCAATTTTAACAGTGAAAGGTATTCAAGGCCATGTTGCCTACCCACATTTAGCTGACAACCCTATTCACACATTTGCTCCCGTACTCGCCGAACTCACGGCTGAACACTGGGATAATGGCAATGAATTTTTTCCAGCTACCAGCTTCCAGGTTTCAAATATTAATGGCGGAACAGGCGCGACCAATGTTATCCCTGGCGAATTAGAAGTTGTATTTAATTTTCGCTTTTCTACAGAATTAACCGAATCTATTTTGCGCGAACGCACCGAAGCGATTTTAAACAAACACAAACTTAACTACGAGCTCAAATGGATTTTAAGCGGCCAGCCATTTTTAACACCACGCGGAGATTTGGTAAACGCAGTTGTTGCGGCCATTAAATCTGAAACAGGTTTAGATGCAGAACTTTCCACTTCGGGTGGCACATCAGACGGGCGTTTCATCGCACCTACTGGCGCACAAGTCATTGAAGTGGGCCCTATTAATGCGACGATTCATAAAGTGAATGAATGTATTAGCACAGAAGATTTAAATAAACTAACGCGGATTTATGAAAAAACGTTAGAGAAATTATTAGAATAAAATTATTTAACAGCAAATTAAACACCTCGCCGCAAGCAGCGAGGTGCACCTTAATTGCTGCGCACCCTGACCGAAAATACAAAAAAAGTCACAAAATTAACTAACTGGTTTCACTTTAGTGCCCGCATAAATAGCTAACAAACTCACCGCGCAAGCAATATAACCTACCCAATCATAATGTAAAATTTCACCGTTTGGTGTTTTAACCATAATGATACCCGCAATTAATGATGCAAAACCCGACCCTAAATTTTGTACTGCCGAACTAAATGCCATCACACGTCCACGAAAACGAGGTTCACAAGATGCGGTAACTAACGCAGATGACGGAATAAACCGGCCGCTGACAAAGACAAAAAATAATGTGGAAATAGCTAATTGCATTGCAAATGATAAGTGCAAGGTTTGCGTCACTAAAATGATCGGTAAAAAGCTCACGACAATTAAAAAAGTTAATACTCTGGAATATTTATAACGATCAGTCATACGCCCAATCCAGGGCCTTGTAATTAACGTACCTATTCCACCACAAAAATAAATATACGGCAATTGACTATCCGTCATACCCGCATTCGCAACCATAGTCGGTGCGATATATGGAATTACTAAAAATCCGCCAAAAATAACCAGGCAAGATGTTGCAAATGCCCACCAATGATTTCTAACGCTAAATAGTTCTACATAACTCTGCAAAAAATTTACGCGCGGTTGATTCAAATGCTCGCGCACACTGGGTACAACTTTGTAAGCAACAAACAATACTCCTACTGCAGCGATCGCTAAAAAACTAAATGGAGTATGCCATGTATAGTGATTGGCAATAAATAACCCCAGCGGAACACCGGCAACCGTCGCCAATGGAAAACCGAGCATCACTATGCCCATAGCTTTGCCACGACCTTTTTGCGGAAAAACATCGCCAACAATGGCAAGTGTAATTGCACTTAAAACACCCCCAAAGAAACCGGCAATTATCCGCGCAGCTAACAAGAGCTCATAAGTATTGGCATAAGCACAAGCAAGGGTTGCAACTAATAAACCCGCGTAAGAACCCAGCAGCGCATTGCGCCGGTCAAAACTATCGCCAAGCGACGAGGCCAGCAACGACGAGATGCCTGCCGCAATGGAGTAAGAAGATACCAGCAAGCCAAATTGCGCAGTCTGAATATTAAGTACTGCCATCAACTGCGACGACAGCGGCATTATGATCATAAAATCCAAGATCATGGTGAACTGCAAAGCCATAAGCGTGTATAGCATCACACGCTCGCGCAGAGGAGAGAGTTCGACAGGCATAGATATCCCGAAGTAAAGGAGTTAAACAAAGTGCTAGTGTATAGATAATGGCTTGGGTAGTGCTAATGACGGTTGTAATAAGAACCCGCCATTAGAGCTTGATGTGCAGATGAAGCAGTAGAGTCATTCTTCAGAAGGTGTTGATAAATATTCTAGAAAAATATCAGACTCGTCGAACACCTTTAAAATGTTCTTGAGCGTCACCAAAAGTTTTTTGTATTTTGCCTTCAAGTTTTTTTCTAATGCCTTTCGCTTGTTGTCTTCTGCTACCCATGGCATCGCCAATTTTTTCCTGAAGGTTACCCATTATTTCTTTTAGGGTACCTAATGCTTGATCTTTGTTCATGATATTTTTCCTTTAAGGGCCGAATATCGATATAGACACGCCGTGAATCAGGTTACAACGATCTACCTGTTTAAATTAAAACTTAGGCTAAACACTAATAGTGTTAAACATTAATGCTTCATATTGTTGAAAAACTGTTTTTCAACAATGGCCTAAACTTCTCCATGTAACAGGAATATCTCATGATATTTTGCCTCTGTATGTGCGCCAGCTAACCCGGAATTGCAGAGGGTGTAGGTGCACATTCATCATTAAATTGCTTAATGATAACCACACTTGTGTCGGTTCAGGCTTGTAGATGCAAGCCAAGCCCGATAATCTATAGGTAATCCTATATTGTGACTCGATAGTTTATGAAGCCCATCGCAAAAAATCTTTTTCGCTTTATCTTCTGGCCTGTTTTTTTTACTGCGCACTTACTTACAGTTAGCGTTTTGTCATGGCACTTGTTAGCACAGGTAGATTTCGCCTATCCGCTCGGCTATCAACTTTTAGATCTTCATAAACACATTCAAGAAAATGCACCCAACAATCGCTTCAAACACGAATTTGAATTTACCACACAGCAAGAACACTGGGACTTATTTTCGCAGATCACCGCTGCGGTGCAGCATCACGGCAAAGGCTTAACTGAGATTCGCTATAAATTACCCAACGGCAGCAGCACACCACTGATGCACCAGGCTGAAATTATTCATTTGCAAGATGTCGCCAATTTAATTGCTGTGGTTTATACCATTGGGATGATCAGCGCACTGATTTGGATGACATTATTGATACTGGCTTATTATAAAAATTTTGGCTTCCCAGCCATTAAAAAAATCCTCATGGGTTTTGTGATTGGTATTGTCGCGGTAACGGTGATTGTATTAGGCACGGGTGCCACTAAGTTATTTTATTGGCTACACACTAAAATATTCCCTGATGGCCATCAATGGTTTTTTTATTATGAAGACTCGTTGATGACCACATTGATGAAAGCACCAGACATTTTTGCATTTATTGCGCTATTGCTGATTAGCTTGCTAATAATTTTATGGGTGGGATCAGTATGGGGAATGAATAGAGTGTTAGTAAAAAAGACTACTATTGGCAAACCGAGTGCATTCAATAAAAAACATAAGAAAAATAAATGAACTACTGCGATACACTTATTTTTTTAGCGGATGCGTAAAAATTACCGCGCCAAACCATAAAGCAAAAATAACATAAATTGCCACAGCTGCTATCATCTCAAAAGAATGGAAACCCGCAAATACCGCTTTCACTAAAGTAGCTGCCACTACCACAAAGTGCATAAAATTACCCATTGCCACCGGGCGACTGTATATTCCGCCAATTAAATTAATACGAGCCATCCAATTCAACATGGCAAAACCTAAATACAATGCACCCAACACTTGTACCAAAAAAACTTCAAAACCTTCGTCCCACGCGCCTGCATAAGCCAAAATTTCTTTAGGCAAAAAAGAAGCAGCTAAACCAGCAACGGCCATTAAAAAAGCGCTCAGGCTCATTAGTATTTTTGTGTGCATTGTATTTAACTCACCCTGTAAGAATGTAATGTGCTTATATTTAAAACTCTGACATTTACTGCGCTAAAATTTGCCAGGCAATCGCAGCTTGTGCAAAAAAACCTACGGTGTGGGCCAAGGTTCTTACAAACAAAATTCCAAACGTGTAAGAAACCGCATGCACAATTCGCGCACCAAAATACACTATGCTTGCCATGCCGATAATGTTATTGCTCAGGCCAATCGCATTCGCCACTAACACTAAAGCAGCAAACACCGGCAAGTTTTCAATCGCATTTGTATGCGCTTTCATTAAACGCTGCGCCCATGGTGATTGCGGCTTGGGATTCTCAGGATAACCCACCGCCGAAATAAGACCACGAACAAATAAACGGTCAAGAATATAGGGTACCCACAATAAGCCTGTAAATGCAGCAACGTAGGTTAAATATAAAAGTTCAGTTTTCAATTGTATTTCCTCCGACAAAAATGATTGACACAAAAGGACATTATAAGCACATAAAAAAAGACCCAACCATTTCTGGTTGGGTCTTTTAGTTTACAGCAATCGTTTTAAAAACGATGCATTAGCGAACATTTTTCAGGATGTGAATCAATTCGCCGTCCGCAGTATCACCGCTCAACTCCCAGAAGAATGTACCACCAAGATTTTGCTGATTTACATAATCCATTTTTCCAACCAGTGTTGAAGGAGTGTCATAACTCCACCAGTTACCGCCACAGAAAGCGTAAGCCGTACCGCCAACGGTGCCAGTGGCCGGGCAAATAGATTTCAATACTTTATAGTCATTGATGCCTGGCTCTACTACACCTGGCGCCGCACCTGTTGCTGAACCACCTGGCGCAGCTTGGGTAACACCAGTCCAACCACGACCATAGAACCCAACACCTAACATAATTTTATTACTAGGAACACCTTTCGCCTTCAACGCTTGAACTATCGCGTCTGAATAGAAGCCAGGAGTTGGAATACCGTTAAAACTATACAGTGCCGAGTGCGGAGCAGTTGGACCTTGTGGAGCCCATGCACCGAAATAATCGTAAGACATTGGCATGAAGTAATCCATGTACTGTATCGCACCAGCGTAGTCGGCTTTATCCAACTTGGCAGGGCTAGCAGTGATTGCTGAAGTTACCAAAGCGCCGCTACCAAAACGTGCACGCAAAGCTTGCATCAAGTTTTTGTAACCAGAGAATCCACTAGAGGTATCGCATGACAGACCACAATCGTTTGGATATTCCCAATCGACGTCGATGCCATCAAATACGTCAGCCCAACGTGGATCTTTTACAAGGTTATAACAAGAATCAGCAAATGCTGTTGGATTTGCAGCTGCTTGTGGGTAACCACCAGACCAAGTCCAGCCACCGAATGACCAAACTACTTTTAGGCCTGGGTGCATTTTTTTCAACTTGCGTAATTGTCCAAAGCTACCGCGCAGAGCACCTGCATCCCAAGTATCAGCTACGCCATCTACGCTACCTGCAGCATCATAAGCTTTATCGTAATCAGCATAAGAGTCACCAATTACACATTGACCGTTAGTCACGTTACCGAATGCATAAACAATATGAGTAAGAATTGCTGCTGAACCGCTAGTCTCAATGTTTTTTACATGATAATTACGTGCGGCATAAACACCCCATTCTGCAAAATAACCAATTACTTTTTTACCGCCAGCCACTACAGAAGAGACTGAGCTTTTTGAGCTGCTGGTAGTTGCTACTGACGCATTGGAGCTAACCGCCACACTTGATTTAACAGAAGACGAACCCGTGCATGGAGTACCCGTTACCTTTTTCCAAACAGCATCAGTGCTGGAGTGAGTTTCTGGATTCTCGTTTTGTGTCCACCATTTGGCTTCATACACAACGCCATTATATTGCGCTTGCATACCCTGAGTGTAAACACTAGTAGCATTCCACATAGGAGCTGATGACACAGTGCAAGTACCACCATTAGATGAAGCGACTGAAGCAACTACAGAAGCCGCAGTAGAACTTTTTACCGAGGCTGCAACTGAAGAAGTAGTCGTGGTGCTGCAAGCACCTAAACCATTCCATGCGTTAGTCCACGCCCAACCTACACCTGGAGCGTAAGGACCACCTATTGTGCACCAACCACCTACGGTACAGGTGTAAGCGCTACCCGCATTTTGAACAATACTGCCGGTACTATAACTTGCACCATCAACATAATTAGCTACACCTGCACAGTTGTAGGCATAACTCGCTTCTGATGCACCACCCATTAGGCACAACAAAAGCAAAGCTTTTAATTTTCTCATCTTATTTTCCTCAGAGTTTTGTTTTTGTGTTATTAAATTTTATTGCTTATTTTTTAGCAAACACTCTTGTGAAGTATTACTACAGCTAACAAATAAAGACTTACCAACGAAATAGCTCACCGTATCGAAACAATCCAAACATGCTCCTGCTTTGGATCAATTCCCTAACCTTTATTTTGGAACAGATATAATTAAACAAAAAATAATTAACGATATTACGGGTGAAGTAGCAGCAAAAAAGAATATGCATGATTGTTTTGGTGTATCTATTTAAAACAATACGCTAATACAAACTGCTCAGAATTATGCAATCCTACTTTCGAGCACAGAACTTTTTTACCTCTCTGTACAAAACATACTCTCACATAGACAACGTTGTCAATATCCTAAATTCTCGTTTTGTGAAGTTGATTGCATAATAACCAGACAAAGATTTTAGCGACGAGCGAGATGTGAATTGCAGTAACAGTCGCCTCAAATTACGCCTTTGCTTTTGTCGTTGTGTTACCGATTCGTTCAGTACGAGTAAACTATTTACCTAACAACTTCGCTTTTGTTTACGCAAAGAAATGCCCGTATTTTTTAATACGGGCATTTTTATTTGTTGCAGCTGCTGAAGCTAAAAACCTACAACAACTTTATTCGCGAAGTTATTGGCACACGCGGACTAAAGTCCAGGCATTGTCCCATGCCCAACCAGAACCTGGGGCATATGGACCACCAACCGTACACCAACCACCTACTTTACATTGATATTCGCTGCCGCCATTTTGCACTTTAGCGCCGTCTACGTAGGTTGCTCTATCTACATAAGCAGGTGAAGTACAGAGGTTACCAACAGATGAACTGCTGGAGGATTTACTAGAGGCAACACTGCTGGCTACGCTACTTGAAGCCTTGCTCGAAGCGACACTGCTAACAACACTGCTTGATGAACTAGCTACCACGCAAGCGCCTTTATTAATCCAAACACCGTCAGTACCGGAATTGGTTGACGGATCATTATTTAGCGTCCACCACTTATTTTCATACTTGGTGTTGTTGTAAGAAACTTGCATACCTGCTGGTGAGTAAGTGGTAGTGCTGCTCCAAGCTGGAATACCAGCGCATGTACCGGCCGAAGAAACCACGCTGCTGCTTGAAGATACTATGCTCGAAGAGCTAGACAACTTACTAGAAGCTACGCTGCTTACAACACTACTTGAAAATTTACTTGAAGACGTGATAATTGATATCGCACTGCTGGATAACTTACTGGAAGACAAGCTGCTAACAGAAGACTTACTGCTGCTAGAAGCTACACCGCCAGTGGCAAATACTGAGTTGATCTTTTTGGCGAGCACAGGGTTAATTGCATTGCAAACGGCCATTTTGCCAGCCATTGTGTAACCATTTACACAGTCGAAATCACCGTGTACGTGCCATACAATTGCACCACCAAGATGATTGTCATTTACGTATTGTGCTTTTAAGCCGATAGATTGCTCATTGTCGTAAGATAAGAAATAGCTTCTACCACCAGACTCTTTCGTCATGTAAGGCACTTTCGCCGCATCATCCCAATGATCAGTCCAACCAGCTTGTTGCTTGATGAAGAAATAGTTAGGCGTGCCGTCATAAACATCAAGTGGCCAGTTAGCAAAATCAGCAGCAGTCGAAACAGGGCCATCCGGAGCTACAGTGATGTTGATTTTGATAGTTGTTTGATTCACGCCAGCAGGTGACTGGGTAACAACACCGCGACCATAGAAAGCAAAGCCCATATTAATTTTATCGCGATTAATACCTTTTTGAAGCATCCACTGTGCAAGCGTATCCCAGTTAAAAGGCGCATATTCAGCATTGGGATATGGGTACAAAGGAGAGTTGTGACCCGCTATATTTGACCAGCCGCCGTTGAAGTCATAAGTCATCATGTTGTAATGATCCATAACTTTATCCAGTTCTGGCCAGTTGAAGCCTTCTAGATGACGAGTGTCTGCAGAGAAAGCCGCAGTAATCAACTTACCCGTGCCTATAGTTGTACGTATTTGTTGCATAAGAATCAGGAAATTACCGTAATCCGCATCAGAATAATGTTCGATGTTCATACCGGCAGCACCCGGGTATTCCCAGTCGATGTCGATACCATCAAAACCTAAACCCATCAGCGTTTTTACACCTTGCATAAATTTGGCACGCTTGACCGGATCAGCAGCCATTTCCGGATAGTGTTTGCACATACTCCAGCCGCCAACAGAAGCCATTACCTTAACGCCGCTAGCATGAGCTTGTTCGATCAACCCTGGTTTACCGCCAACTTTATGTTTGGGAATAGGATACGCACCGGTCAGACCTGAAGCGGTATGAGTCCAGGTAGTATCTGTCCAAGAGAAACCCTGAGCTTTCAGATCAAGTTCGTTTTGTGAGCCTGGCGATACATATTGTTGCGGATCCAATTCACCCCACAATAAAAACAAATCCCAACTTGAGTAGGTATCAGTATAGAAAAGGGCGGCAGGTGCCTGAACCTGCCCTACCTGATAAATTTGTTTATTGCGGAAATCACCAGAGTGAAGCGAGCCGTCTTGCGCGACACCAAAGAATGAGTAGTTCAGAATTGTATACTGGCTCATATCAACATTGAGATGAGTTGCAGCACCTTGTACTGGATAACCGGCAGTGTTGGCTTTCCATGGTTCCCACTCGGTGATGTAACCAACCACAGTTTTATTGTGATCATGAGTTGTAGCAGCCTGAGTTACGCTAACACCAACTAAGGTTGTGAGTGATAAAACTACCGCAGCAGCTTTGGACAGTGCATTTTTACGCACAGCATCGAAAGAGAATTTTTGCATATCTTTCCTCAATTATTTTTTGACGCAAAATTTGTATGAATGCTACGTTCGAAAGTAATTTAAAATCACAATCAATAAAACCTAGCAACACATATGGGTTATGGATAAGTTCACAAACTCCTTGCACCACTTGCACCAACAGATACGTAATTAAATGCTCCTGCATTTAAAAAATCTTGTATTTGTGATCAAAAACGAAGTAGAAATAAAAAATAAAACCCCATAAAAATATATTCAATTTTATTAAATTATTATTCTGACGCGTCTATTTTAAACGTCACACATCAACGAAGCGTGCTGCGTTAAAAAAACACTAACCGTCATCAACTATAAACATAATGATCAGCTAAATGAAAAATACACCCCGAAAGACAACGTTGTCAATGATCGGCGAATATTTCTATAATAAATAGAATATCTTCAATTTAAAACGTGAACTCAGGTAACATTTTTGCAGGAGATGATAGGAAAGTACTAGTACGTGAAAAAATATCAATACGAAAAATGATAGAAAAATATCATTCGAGATTTTTACGTGGGACCAAAATTAACTTCTGGATTTAGTAATAACATCATAAGCTGCCTGAATTTCTTGCGAACGTTCGGTGGCAGCTTTGATCATATCGTCTGGCAAACCTTGGCCGATTAATTTGTCAGGATGATATTGGCTCATGAGTTTTCGGTAAGCTTTTTTAATCTCAGCATCGCTATTATCTTTGGTTACGCCGAGCGCCTGGTATGCAACAGCTACATCATTTGCACCCGCTTGTTGATTTCCTGCAAACGAATTTTGCGCGCCAATCATTTGCAATAATTGCTCAAAAGCAATGCGCGAGAAGCCCAAGGTTGATGCAACTTCACGCAAAATCCGCACCTCATCGCTACCCAACGAGCCATCAGCCATGGCTACATTAACCAAGTATACTAATAGCATTTGGCGTAAATTGGGGCTGTGGTGCGCAACGCCCATAAATACCTTGAGCTGTGCTTGCGAATTAAAATCTGATTCTGTACCTAGTTTAAATTATCGAATCGCTTCGCGTTTATGCTCTGCGGTTAAACCCATTTTCTCCATGTAGATTTCAGTGAGCTTTATTTCATTTTCAGAAATATGGCCATCAGCTTTTGCAACATAGCCAAGCATCATAAACACGGTATTAAAAAATATAGCTTGAATCCGCTCTAACTCTTCTCGCGGGATATTAGGACGTGTTATCCGCTGTTCAATAAAAAAATAGCCAAGCAATGCACCACCGACTACACCCAGCAAACTATGCAAAAATAAATACCCTATTACCGCTCCAAAAATCATTCCTGACATAACTAAACCTGTTTTTTTAATTAAGACAACAAACCAATATTATTAAACGACAAAGTCATTCTACGACATGAGAATGACAACCGTGATTTTAGGAGCTGCATGACAACATAGAGCAACCTGCCTTGCTTCTTGCCCACTCTGGGCGGCGCGCAAAATAATGTTCATGCTCTGGTTGTTCGGCATAAGGATAACGCAATAGCGTCAAAAGATTTTTTACTTCTGAATAATCACCTACTGTGGCTTTATCGATAGCTTGTTGTGCCATGTAGTTGCGCAACACGTATTTTGGATTAGTTTGATTCATACGTATTTTGCGTTGCGCATCGATTTCGCCATAAATAATAAAATCTTGCATTAGACGCTCGCGATACCTACGCAACCAGGCTGCCATTTTGCTAATAGCATCTGCCGATGGCAAGTGGTAATACGCCGCTGAAATTACCGAAATTACTTCTTCGTCGCTTTGCGTAGCAATCCCATTCGGTAATTGCACATTAACATTAGCCAGTAAGCGATAAAATATAGTCATGTCAGTTTCAGTTGCTTGCAATACATGGTGTAACTCATCCACCAAATCGACATCACTTTCGGTAAAGGCATGCAGGCCTAATTTATTTGCCATATCGCTTTGCCATAGCGCAGCGTATTCCGTGCGATAAACGGTTAATGCTTCCTGCAAAGGTTCAACAGAATTAATGAGTGGATAAATAGCATTGGCCAGTTGTGTTAAATTCCATAAAGCAATTTGTGGCTGATTAATAAAGCGATAACGACGACCTTGCGCGTCCGTAGTATTAGGTGTCCAATCCGGGTCATAGCTTTCAAGCCAGCCGTAAGGGCCATAATCAATCGTTAACCCGAGGATAGACATATTGTCGGTATTCATTACACCGTGTACAAAACCAACCCGCATCCAGTGCGCAATCATTTGCGCGGTACGCTTACAAATTTCCGCAAACCATTGCAAATAAATTTTGTCAGTAAACTCGCCATCATGTTCTGCAGCAAGATGAGGAAAGTCAGCGCCTATAGTGAAATCGACCAGGCGTTTTAATAATTCCACATCATTGCGCGCGGCTAAAATTTCAAAATTACCAAAGCGAGTAAAACTTTGTGCAACACGACAAACCACCGCACCTGGCTCCAGCTCCGCATTGCCATCGTAAAACATATCGCGCTGCACTTGCTCTCCCGTTACCATGAGGCTGAGCGCTCGCGTTGTGGGAACGCCTAAATGATGCATGGCTTCGCTGCATAAAAATTCACGCACAGATGAACGCAATACTGCAAGACCATCTGCCGTGCGCGAATAAGGTGTTGGGCCTGCGCCTTTTAATTGCAGTGTCCAATGTTCGCCCTGTGAATTTTTAACCTCGCCGAGATTAATCGCCCGACCATCACCTAACTGCCCTGCCCAATTACCAAATTGATGGCCACCGTAACAACAAGCATGAGCTTGCATTCCCGGTAACAATTGATTACCGGAAAATAGTTGCACGAAAACCTCACCGTTTAATTCACTGTGCGATAACTCAATTAAATCTGCCACTGTTGCAGCGGCACAGATTAATTGTGGTGCGCGCACGGGGGTTGGATTCACCAACGAGTAACAAGCACCTGCGACCTGACGACGATAATTATCCACAATAGGATCAGCAGGTAAGTCGCGGACAAAGCGATTATCGAAGTGTAAATCAGAAATAATTTTTGCATTCATAATAAAAATCTGAGCTAGCGATTAGATACAGACAATTATACGTAGACAATCAAATATAAGGAAATTAAAAACCTCACCGCAAGCCACGGGGAATTTAACCCTAAGTTGCACTTAAAATGTTGCACTTAAAATTTTGTTTCGGCGCCAATAGTTAATTGATACTGGCTAATACCAGTTTTTGCAGAAGTAGGCATGGCAATGTCAATATGCACAACATTGCCAACACGTACTTTCGTGGAACTAAGCCGCAACCCTACACCAAAATCAGTTAACAATGGTGAAGGTGCAGGATAAGGATGATCCTCTAATCCCCAAGCTTTACCCATATCAAAAAATGCCACGCCACCAACACGCAGCAAGTTAAAAATATGAATATCAGAAAAATAACGACGCTCAAGAGTAAACGTGTAGCGTTTATTGCCGCGCGAAAAATCTACTGGATAACCGCGCAAACCCGTAATGCCACCCACAGTAAGTTCTTCATATTGAGCAAGATCATGACCCACATCATAATCAAGCCGTGCGTACCAGCGATTTTTGTCATTCTGAAAATAATTGTAGGAGATGTGCGTCGTCAATATTACCGGATCGAGATCGCTGATTTGTAAATGCTGCCGGCCATCTACTTTAACCTCGTATTCACATATTTGCAGGTCACTTACATCCATAACATTGGTGTAGTCACCTTTAAAACGAACCACATCATCAGGGTTGCCTAAACCTTTGCCACCCATACCCAAACGCAACGAAAAATTTTGCCCTAGAGCAATATCTTCTGTGCGCTGAATTTGATTAATATTTTTAAAAATGCCAAATTTATTTTCAAGGAATTGATACTCTACCCAGGGATAAGCCGCCTTATCATCAGTGGGTATACCTTGTAGGGTGCCAGTTGTAGTATAAAATTTTTGTTCTTCGTTAGTAAAACCTACCAGCCAACGCTGTGTAAAATTAGTGTTGATATCGGTGGCCTTGCCTAAAAATATTTCGTTAATAATGGTTTGATGACGAAATGCATTCACAACTTGATCCTGTGCACGAATGGTATCAACCAGTGATGTATCCTCTAATTTAATACCCGTAGCCCAAGGGGTATCCAAAGCATAAAATGGGTGTGACACATCAACGATGCTATTGCGACCATCACTGGTCTTCTCATACTGCGCGCGAACGGAAATTTGTTTATTGAGGAAGTAAGGGTTAATAAACTCATAGCTAACACCATTACGCTGTTCATTTTGTGAATAATTGATGGTGAGCGCATTGCCCGTACCGAGAATATTGCCATCACTGATACCAAACCCTGATTGGGTATTGCCTGATTTTGAACTAAAGGAAAACTGTGGCTCCAAAACCCACGCATCCTGTGTAACCACAAGCAGATCAACCTGATCACCGCACACAGACTCTGGTAAGACGTAAGCATTGGTAAAATATTTTCGCGTACGTAAAATTCGCTCTGATTCATGTATCTCTTGCAAATTTACTTTATCACCTGTTTTAAAAAGCAGCTGGGGCTGAACCACATTATTATTCGTAGTAAAGTGCAGACTATCTAAAAATAAATAAAGTTTATTATTTTCGCGTTGGTTTTCTTTATCAAAAACATCTATAGCTTTAAATTCAATATTGCGAATTTTCTTGTTTTCAAGACCATCAAATAAATCATTATCAACACGCGATGATTTTGCCAAAGCAACATCCAGACGCAACCGGGAAAACTTGGTGCATTCAGGCACTACAGCAGGCTCCTCAGCTAGGGCCTTAACAAGTTCTTGCGCAGGGGCAACAGTAGTTTCTTGATCGGGTGCGGGTGCAGCAACAAGCTCTTGCCTGGCTGAAGCAAGCTCTTGATTCGTTACAGCCTCAGACTGTTGCGTAACTGCAGTTATGCATACGATCATCAATATACTTATTAATGGCGATAGAGATTTATGAGTCATATTTTTCAAAAATAGCTGTGTGGGTTTTACAAACATTAGATGCAACATAGGAAAGTAGTTAAAACTCCATTAGAAAAACACAAGTAGGTTGCAACAGGGCACGCAGATTAACATGCCCGACATTTTTTGTGCTAAGCGATCCTTAGCCTCAAAAGACTCTATCTTCACAAAAATTCCTGGAGCAAATTAAACTGCTAGAGGTGATGGTGGTGAGTGCCCATGCTGTTAAAACCCAGGCCGCCATAAATCGTCCATAAACCATAAAAAATAATTAGTAATGCAAGAGCAATGCGCACTTGTCTCCGCTGTAATACACGCGTGAGTTGCTGCGCGGCTACACCTGCAGCCAACACCGCAGGCAAAGTGCCAAGCCCGAAGGCGAGCATGGAGCCTGCAGCCAACCATGGCAAAGGTTGAGTTACTGCCAAGGCCAAGGCCGAATAAACCAAACCGCATGGCAACCATCCCCAAATAGCCCCCAGCAACAACGCTTTTGGTAAACTATTCACCGGCAATAAATTTTTTCCCACTGGCTGCAAATAAACCCAAAGGTAGCGCCCTATCGCTTCCAAATGCCTTAAGCCACGCCACCAATCGGCTAAATACAAACCCATTGCTATAAGTAGCAATCCTGCCACAATCCGCAACACACTACCGTTATCTGGCGCACCAAGCTGCTGTCTAACACCAAGTTGTTGAATAAATAGCTCAACCAGAAATCCCATCAAGCTATAACTGGCCACGCGCCCCAAATTGTAAGTAAGTAAAATACCCCAACGTTTATGCGTGGCATCCGCAGGGATTGCCATGGTAAGCGCCCCCATGATGCCGCCACACATCCCAATACAATGCGTACTACTGATTAAACCCATGCTAAACATAGGTAGAAAAATAACCCAATCAGTCATGCTTGTTTTGCTCTGGCGCAATAGCTGTTGTGGTAGCTGTTATAGGTTTAACAATTGAGTGAGAAGCAGATATTGATTCTGGAGAGTTTATTTTTTCATCATCAAATAAAATGCGATGCGCTTCAGTATCAAGATTGTCGTATTGACCATTATGGATAGCCCACCACAAAATTTTTACCGCAATAGCAATAAAAATTAATGCAACAGGAACCAGAAAATAAAGACTTTCCAAATTGATTCACTCCAATGAATTAAAGCCTAACAATAAACCTAACGATAAAAAATCCTGAAAACAAAAAAATCTAGCAGTAAAATTTAATATTACTTATTGAGGCGCAAGGCATTCATCACTACGATTAATGAACTCATGGTCATACCAATCGCTGCAGCCCAAGGCGCTACATGCCCTGTCGCGGCAAGTGGTAATGCAATAATATTATAGGATAATGAAAAAAATAAATTTTGTTTGATGATGCTGCACGTACGCTCAGCGATACGAATTGCTTGCGGTAATAATGTAAGCTGATCATTAAGCAATACTGTATCCGCATGGGCTTGCGCCAAATCCGATGCGGAAGCCATTACCACCGAAACATCTGCACCCGCCAATACTGGCACGTCGTTAATGCCATCGCCAATCATTAGGACTGTATCTCCACCTAATTGTGCCAAATTCAACCGCGTTAATTTATCCGCTGGTGTTGCACCTGCACTATATTCTTCAATACCCAATTGCTGCGCGATGGTTGCTACAGCAGCGGATTGATCACCACTTAATAATTCCACCGCAATACCCATTGCCTGCAACTCTGCAACTGCCTGGCGTGCGCTGGGGCGAAGCTCATCTTCTACACTAAACCATGCCACAGCACCCTGGTTATTGCTTAACAATAACCAGAGTTTTTTTTCATCTGGCGCAAGCAATGCAGAACTCTGAACAGCAGAAGATATTGCAATAATTTCACACGCAAAATCAGGTGAACCTAAACGATAAATTTTATGGTCAATATAACCTTCAACACCTGCTCCGATAGTTTGTTTGGTATCGTAGGCAACCACGTCCGTTTTATAAATATTAAAGGCACGTGCGATGGGATGATTAGAGTCCGCTTCAAGCGCCGCCGCAATGG
>JAYTSJ010000142.1:0-12482 GCA_043745725.1 Gammaproteobacteria bacterium
CTATTCCGGCCAGGCGAGTTGGCAGCTTTCCACTAACTTCCCGGGTGGTGTGGTATGTAACACGGGTGTTGCGACTTCTGTTAGCAGTAGTTCTGTTAACAACTCTGTTGCCAGCTCACAAGCTACATCGAGCACTACCAGCAGCACTAGCAACTCTGTCGGCACCACTAATTTGGCGTTGAACGTGCCTGTGGTTGCCTCATCGATGGAAAGCAATGTCTGGGATGCAATTTTCGTAGCAGATGGTGACTCAACTACGCGTTGGGCAAGCCTTCAAACAGATGCGCAGTGGATTTACGTGGATCTTGGTGCGGTGAAAAACATCGGTCGGGTAGTGCTAAATTGGGAAGCTGCCTACGGAAAAAGCTATCAAATCCAGACCTCGAATGATGCGGTAAATTGGACTTCAATTTACTCCACAACGACAGGTGTAGGTGGTAAAGAAACGTTAAATGTTTCTGGAGCCGGCCGTTATGTGCGTATGTTCGGTATTACGCGTGGTACTGGCTACGGCTATTCACTGTGGGATTTTGAAGTTTATGGCAGCAGTTCCAATTCATCTATAAGCGCAGCTTCCTCTAGTCGTTCAAGTGTGATTGCCAGTTCAGTCGCGAGTAGTTCAAGTTTGATAGCCAGCTCTATTGCGCCTAGTTCAAAAAGCGCGTCGAGCACTACCAGCATTGTCAGCACTGCTAACCTTGCGGTGAATATGCCAGCAGTTGCGTCAACTAATGAAGGCGCTACATTGACAGCAAGCTTTGCAGTAGACGGTAATTCTACAACTCGCTGGGCTAGTCTGGGAACTGACGCTGAATGGATTTATGTCGATTTGAAGGCTGTGTATAACATCAGCAGAGTTGTTTTGAATTGGGAAGCTGCCTACGGTAAAGGTTATCAGATTCAAACATCCAACGATGCCGTAACCTGGACGCAAATTTATACAACTACAACCGGCGTTGGCGGTAAAGAAACATTAAATGTGACTGGTACAGGCCGCTATGTACGGATGTTTGGTGTTACGCGTGGAACTGGCTACGGTTATTCACTGTGGGATTTTGAAGTTTATGGGTCTGCGGTAACCCAATCAAACGTCAATAAAGCACTGGGTAAGCCTGCAGTAGCTTCAACTGCTGAGGGGGCTGGTTTAGATGCTCAGTTTGCAGTTGATGGAAATGCCAATACACGATGGGCTAGCCAGTTCCTGGACAATCAATGGATCTATGTTGATTTGGGATCGGTGCAGGCGGTATCTCGATTGCTGCTGAGTTGGGAAAGTGCCTACGCTTCGGCTTATAAGATTCAAGTCTCTAATGACGCGGTAACCTGGGCTGATATTTACTCGACAACGACGGGAGACGGTAATATCGATGATCTTAACGTAACCGGTACTGGCCGCTATGTGCGCATGCTAGGTGTTACCCGCGCAACAGGTTATGGTCTATCGCTGTGGGACTTTAATGTTTATTGATAACCATAATGTAATGCAAATAGTTATTGGCTTTTTATAGTTAGCCATTTATAAAAAGTTATTGATACAAAAAAACCTTGCCTAACATAGTTGGGCAAGGTTTTTTTTGCTTATTTTTTCAAAAATTTTATAAAAATTAATTTCACAAAAGCATTATAAAAATGTACTGAAAAATTTCCTACAGATTTTCAGTAATTTAGAGATATGAATGGCTTACGCAAAAATATTGAAAAATCCGCCACAAAAAATTCCATTTTTAATATGAATGACACGTATTAAATATTCGTATCAATTAGCGTTACCGCCTGGGTTAATTTAACTCACAAAAATTTTATTTTTGTCGTCGAAAATTGTGCAGCTTTTCAATTTATTTAGAATTTGTTGACTACTTGTTGCAAGTGGTAGAAAGTCATTCGCTGTCGACATGGGAGTTAATAAATGAAATAGTTTCTGTAAGAAATTTTTAACAAACATAATTTATGCTATCGCTTGTGGTGTAAAAGAATTTATTTTTATGGTTGGAAGGTTTTCATGAGTCATGTTCATGTTTTAAATTACGGTGAAATAAAAGTTAAAAAAAATTATTCGCAATCAATAATAGATATGGCTGCAGAGGCTGCAGAGAACGCATTAAAAAATTTTTCAGATATTAACATCGATGCATTATTTGTCAGTAATATGTTGGGCGGCTTAGGCTGTAATCAGCGAATGTTGGGGGCATTAATCGCAGAAAAATTAGGTTTGTATAATATTGAAAGTTATAGAATTGAAACAGGTTGTGGTTCGGGTGGTGCTGCGATTAGGTCTGCTATTATGGCAATTCGCTCTGGGTGTTGTAAGGCAGCTTTAGTTGTTGGTGTTGAAAAAATGTCAACGATAGCAAAAGATAAAATTGCTGCTGCATTGGCGACTGCAAGCAATTGGGAAAAAGAAGGAATGCTGGGTGAGTCATTTATTAGCTTAAATGCCAAGCTCATGAAAGAGTATGTAGAGCGTTACCATTCAGACGCAGATGAATTTGGCATTTTTGGAATTAATGCACATAACAATGCGCAGAACAATTCTTCTGCACTTTTTCCCAATAAGATTGATGCTTTAATTTATCAGGAAGCAAAGATAATTTATCCACCAATAAAATTATACGATGCTTCGCCTGTGTGTGATGGTGCAGCAGCTGTGCTATTGGTTAATAATGAAATCGCTAAAAAATATAGTAATGCTGTGGACATAGTAACTATAGTTGGTTCTGCAGCTGCCAGTAATATTGTCGCTCTACGGGGCAAGAAGGATCTGTTAGATTTACCTGCTGTTACTGCATCCACTAAAAAATCTTTGCATGGCGCTGGCTTAACATTAAATGATATAGACTTTTTTGAGTTGCATGATGCCTATTCAATCATGTCGGTATTGTCGCTGGAAAATAGTGGTTTTGTCGAAAAAGGATCGGCGCTTCAATTTGCAAAAACAGAAGGAATACATGTTGGCGGTAAGTTACCTGTTTCAACCATGGGCGGATTAAAAGCTAGAGGGCATGCGATTGGCGCCACTGGAATATATCAGCTGGGTGAAAGCTGCATGCAGCTAACGGGCAAGGCTGGCAGGAATCAAATACAGAATCCTAAAGTTGGCATGATACAAAATATTGGGGGCTGCGGTGCATTTTGCGCGACCCATATTCTCACGCGTTATGATGTGAATGTGGGAGAAAAATAATGCAGAGCCTCGGTATTTTTAATATCAATCGTAATCGAGTTGCTGCGCCAATAAACAGCTATGTTCCCATTTTAAATCCTCAGGCAAAAATTGGCATTTTATGTGATTCAATTTTAAACGATGTCGAATTCAATTTGTCATTAAGTGGTGCGCAAGAAAAAGCGTCAAATTTAATAACAGCCCTTGGCTATATTCCGGTGATTGATTTTATTCATGCTACTACGCAGCCATATTACAAAAGATGGTTTGGCTCACCCGGTGAGCGAGCGGATCATTTTATTCGCTTAGTTGAAGAGTATGAAGTGGATGCGGTTTATCCTCTCTTTGGCAAAAGCGGCGGCAGCTCTGTGATTGATGAAATTATTAAGAAAAAATATAAACCGTCGAGAAAAGTAGTATTTATTGGTAGTTTTAGTCAGCATTCAGATTGGGGGCTTTTTGCATCAGGAAAATACGGTAAGCATTTTTTTTCTTGCGTTCTTAATGCTACGCAATGTGCCTATCACGACGCTTTACCAGCCAGCAATGTGCAGAACCTGGCTGCTATCCTGACTCATGGTGGGGAGATTGAGTTTAACGATATTGTGGGCATGAATGATTTAGCTAAACAGTTAACAAAAAATATTACCGGAAAATTGATTGGGGGTAATTTAGGTGTGCTGCTAATGAATCTACACAAAAAATGGTTTCCTCCTTTAAAAGGCGCCATCGTTTTTTGCGAAGATTATGATCGACATGTACATGATTATCACCGGCATATTGAATTATTCGCCTTTGAGGCGCATAAGCGCGGCGCCAAAGCAATATTGCTAGGTGATCATTTGCCGATTAGAAAGCGAGGCTATTTTTTGTTGGAAAAAGATAAACAAAAAGTAATGCTCGACGAAGAAAGAGCAGAAATAATGTGCTCTTTGCAGGAGGTGGCATCCAGAGTGCCGCTACCAATATTTTATAAAAATGGCATGGTTGGGCATGGTTTGTCGAATCTTCCTATGGGAATTGGTTGTGATTCAATGATTCATCTTGAAGCACACAATAAATTTAAACTTATTAATAACCTCGGTGGCCATTATGAATAATACAGCAGCAATAGATATGCATAATGAGTGCTATTGGCAAATTGCAACTACCCGAGAGAAGGATGTATATCCCAGCGAGTTATTTAAGGTGAAAATGCTTGATGCATTCTTCCCGAAAACTGTATCGCAATTAACAACAGATCTTTCCACCGTCACCTCAATGTTTTATGGGGTAATGTTAGAGTCATGCATTAATCTATTTCCAGAAAGCGAAATAGATAAAGTGTCCAAAGATTTTTTTTATCGATTGGGAAGGGTGAAGACTAAAGCCATTTTGCAACAAGATAATAGTAGTTGTGAGTTTTATGCCGATGCAAGAGGTATAGTCATGGTATTAATTACCGCTATATATAATGCAAGCCCGGAATATATATTTAAGATAACGCAATATTCCGCAGAGGAGTCAATCATCAATCTTACCGGAAAAGATCGGTATTATAGAGCTGCTACAACTTTAGGCATAGCGCACTTGTTGGTATGGCCCACCTTAACCCCATTTTTTAGTGGAATTAATGATGAGCTTGGTTTAGATTTTACGGTGTCAGCAACTATTAATCAGTTGGATGAAAATGGAGCTTGTGATATTAATTTCAGAATATTTTGTGAAAAATAATATGGGAATGATGCTTTCATCTGCTACGGAAAAACATGACAAGCCTTATATGAAGTTGTAGCTCGTCATGTTTTTTTAAAAATAAAAGCTTTTTATGGTGAAGGGTTAATGAACGAAAATCTTATTGGGATGAAAATTCCTTTTGCTGTGTGCCTTCCTTTTTGTATGCCCATATAATCACTGCCAACCCTACAATAATCATCGGTACACTTAACATTTGGCCGGAGGAAATAGTCACGCCCAAAAAACTGACTTCATAATCGGGTACGCGGAAATATTCGGTAAAAAAGCGCGTGCAGCCATAGAGTAATGTGTAGCTTGCGCCTACCACCCAGCGCGGCCGTTGTTTGCTGGCGAATAGCCATAAAATAATAAATACCAGCAGGCCATCTATTAAGGCTTGATAAATAGGTGAGGGATGAACCGGGTAAGCTACGTCTGGCCAGATCATTGCCCAAGGTAAATCTGCGCTTGCCATGCGCCCCGGCAATTCTGCATTAATAAAATTACCAATCCGACCTGCGGCATAACCGAGTGGTACTAGCGGTGCGATAAAATCATAAACATCGCCCAGTGCCCGGTTTGATTTGCGCGCCCATAAAAACATGGCAAGTACTACACCGAGAAAGCCACCATGAAACGACATGCCGCCGTGCCATACTTGAAAAATTTCGAGCGGATGTTCGAGAAAATAACTCAGCTGATAAAAAACGACTTCGCCTAAACGGCCGCCGATAATCACACCGAACATGCCGTAAAAAACCATGTCACTGACATCGTCCTTAGTCCATCCTTGTGATTTTAGATGTGGCAAATTAATACGGTAATTGCCGAGTAAAATAAATTGTAAAAACGCGAGGCCATACATCAGGCCATACCAATGAACAGCAACTGGCCCTAGTGAAAAAGCAATGGGGTCGGGCATGGGGTGGATAAGCATAGTAAAACCTTATGTAGATTGTTAATTTTCAGTATACAGGCGTCGATTAAACGTAATGGTTAGCGGTATTGTTTCGCCTGCTGGCAACACGCTCACTTCAAAACGTAAATCTTCCTCGTTGGTGTAACGAAAAGAGCTAAGGTAGTAAGTGGCCTCGGGTTCTTTAATTTCCACAAATTCAAGTGATTTAGTTTGTTGCATTAAATTGATGGCTTTAGCTTTTATTTGTGCGGGAATCCCCAGGCTCGTTGCGCCGTTTTCTGTTTTGGTAAGGCTGATATTCATAAGAGCAAGATCTTTTCCGCGCGTTAGATTGTAAGTTTTTGCAACTTCGGGAGGAATTAATTTGCTGTTGAATACCGTATAGTGAACCGTGTAGGCGCCAAATTTCTGAGAGGTTAGAATTTCCTTGGGTTGGTCAATTTGCGCAAAACAATTTAGCGAAAATAATAATAATAAAATAAAAACTTGAGAAATATTTTTCATGATTGTTCTCCTCAATAAAGTAGAGTCCGCAATAAAGTAAAAGGTGAAATAGTCATCGATCCCAAGTATTTACATGGAGCAATTATTTATTCACAGCAATTATTCATTCAGTGTTCGTAAAATATAGCGATAAGAATCCATACGAGTGTTGCTGATTTTACCCTCGGTAAGCGCTTTTAAAATAGCACAGCCGGGTTCATGGCGATGTGAGCAATCGCGGAATTTACAATGGCCAAGAAAAGGACGAAATTCAATAAAGCCTTCGAGTACTTCGGCTTCATCCATGTGCCACAAACCGAATTCACGAATACCCGGTGAATCGATTAAGTGACCGCCGCCAGGAAAGTGCAATAGCGTAGCACTGGTGGTGGTGTGCGAGCCAAGTTGGCGATCCGTTAAATCGCCCACGCGTAGATTACTTTCTGGTAATAATGCATTGACGAGTGATGATTTACCCACGCCGGATTGCCCCACAAAAACGCTGGTGTAATGTGTTAAATATTCTCTGAACTCTTCTAAACCTGCACCATTTATAGTGGACACCATGTGTACTTGATAGCCCAGAGTGCGATAAGTTTTTTCTAGATAATTTATTTTGTCGCGTGTCTCATCATCAATGCGATCAGTTTTATTAATTAACAATACTGGCTCAATATCAATTGAATTAGCTGCGACTAAATAGCGATCAATTAAATTAGCGTGGGGTTCGGGGTAGGGCGCAACCACAATAATAATACGATCAATGTTGGCGGCGATAGTTTTCATGTCGCCATGCGGATCGGGGCGTTGAAGCGCTGTGGTACGCGGCAATACTGCGACAACGACACCGAGCGGATTGCCCATACGCCAGACCACCCGGTCACCGGTAACCAGCGAGCCTAAGTTGCTGCGAAAGTGACAGCGCAGACTTTGGCCTGCCATCTCTCCCTCGGTGGCTTCCACCACTACCTGCATGCCGTAGTGAGTAATAATGAGGCCGTGTTGCTCTGGGCCTAAATCACTTTCGTTAAGTTGTTCTTCGGCGAGGTTGTCGCGCTTAGTCGCGCGGACGGTACGTTCGTCTTGAATTTTTTCGATGCGCCATTGTTGGCGGCGAGTGAGCTTGCGTTTGGTCATGTGTTCGTATGTCTTTTGTCTTTCATTAAAAAAGATGATTAAAAAGTGTGGTGAAGAAGTGCAAGCACACAGTGATTCATTGGCTACACTGGATATTTGCATTAAGCTGCGTGGCAATTGTGCCCTATTTACTGAGGAAAAACCTGTGTCTAACCTAAAGCTTAACGAAAACAACTTAATTTGGATCGATTTGGAAATGACCGGTCTTGATCCAGACACAGATGTCATCATCGAAATGGCAACCATTGTGACTGATGCCGATTTAAATATTCTTGCCGAAGGCCCTGTGTTCGCTATACATCAACCAGACCATATTATGCTGGCGATGGATGAGTGGAATACCAATCAGCACGGTAAATCCGGCCTTACCCAGCGGGTGCGGGAGAGTATCGTGAGTGCCGAACAGGGCGAAGCAGAGACTATCAAGTTTCTGGAGGCATGGGTACCTAAAGGAAAATCGCCTATTTGCGGTAACTCTATTTGTCAGGATCGCCGTTTTCTGGTGCGTGGTATGCCCAAGCTGGAAAATTATTTCCATTACCGCAATTTGGATGTGAGCACCGTAAAAGAGCTCGCACGCCGCTGGCGGCCTGACGTGATTACCGGAGTAAAAAAATCTGGAGCGCACTTAGCCCTGGATGACATTAAAGATTCGATTGCAGAGTTACAGCACTATCGCGCTACTTTTTTCAACATGAATGCCTAAATCTGCATTATCCAAAAATGGACCATACAAAGCTCAAAAATTATTAAAAAATAGAAATGGCACCCTAATGTGCCATTTCTATTTTCAGTCGAATGTTGAATCGCAAGTGCGGTGTTTAATTTATTTCTTTATTTCTTTATTTCTTAATTGGTATTTGCGCTAAAATTTGTTGCAACCCTTTCAGTGATGCGGCCACACTTTGCAGTGGTGTCATGCCTTCTGGATAAATTTCCTGCTCAACAACAAACCATTGTGTTCCGCCAACAGTGCGATTGGCAATTATCAGAGATTTCCAGTCGGTAGTATCAAGGCCGATGATAGGATTTTCTTTATTGCCTTCTACCGGAGCGGCGGCTTTGTAATGAGTGGCAAGAAAACGTCCGGGATTTTGTCGAACAACGGTTACCGGATCTTTGCCCGCTGCTTCAGTCCATGCTACATCTTGTTCAAGCACCACAGTTGCTGGCGTATTTTTGGCGATAACATTCCAACTGGTGTCGCCATTTTGATCCAGCATTTCTTGTTTGTGATTGTGATAACCCATATGCATGCCGGAATGTTTCAATTGTTGTTCTAGTGCGCTTAACTCTTGAGCTACTGCTTTTGCACCATCTAATGTGGCAGCGCGTTTATCCATGGGAATAATTAAATAGGGGCAGCCGATGGTTTTGTAAAATTTTACGGTTTGAGAAAAATTTTCTGGTGTGAATTTATCAAAACCTACATGTGCACCAGAAACTTTTAAGCCTGTTTTCTTTAAAAACTTATTCAATCCTGGCGCATCGTTAGCGTAGCTGCCAAAATTTCCTGCAAATTCCACGCCTTGAAAACCCATGCCAGCGAGTTGGGTGAGTGTACCTTCAAAATCTTTACTGACATCATCTTTAACTGACCAAAGTTGCACACTTAGCTTGGGGTGAGTGGGTGGTGCGGCCTGAGCGATATTGGTGATTAAGGTGATGCTGGTAATGAATAGGAATAATTTTAATGGGTTTAGCGTTTGCATAATATTTTCCTAATATGGTTGATCTAATGTAGAGAGCTAATGTGGTCGAGCTATATGTTGGATAGGTGTGATTTTATTTTTGCTAAGTGTTACACAAGCATCATAATTTGCCACGTTTTAATTGTGCTACCGCGTAGTCGCACGCACGTGCAGTAATTGCCATGTAAGTGAGCGATGGATTTTGCGTGGCGTTAGATGTCATGCACGCGCCATCGGTAACAAATAAGTTAGGTATGTCATGCGCTTGATTGTAAGCATTCAGCACTGATGTTTTTGGATCCTTACCCATGCGCGCTGTGCCCATTTCGTGAATAGATAAACCCGGCGGCCGCTCTTTGTGCGACGTGGTATATTTCACCACATCTTTTACGCCAATGGCCTCCAGTATTTCTGCGGAGGTATCCGCAATATCCTGCAACATTTGTATTTCATTTTCGAAAAAAGTACAGTCAATATGTAATTGCGGTATGCCCCATTTGTCTTTTTTCGTGGGGTGCAAGCTTACCTGGTTGTCAAAATTGGGCAGCATTTCCCCGGAGCCTTGTAAGCTGAAGTTCCAGTTGCCTGCGTTGTGAATTTGTTGTTTGAGGTCAACACCAAAGCCTTCCTTCTGTGCAAAGTTATTCCAGGTATCTCGCGATGCTCCGCCAAACAAAAAGTAGCCGCGAATAAATTTTTGCTGTTTGTCGGTTACATTGCGAAAGCGAGGGATGATTGGCCCGGTAGGGCGGCGACCTGAATAATAATCGTTTTCAAAACCTTCAATACGACCCGATGCGCCTGCGCCGTAAAGGTGGTCCATTAAATAATGACCGAGAACGCCTGATGAATTTGCAATGCCATTCGGAAATGTTTCACAAATAGAATTAAGCATAATTTGTGTGGTGCCCAATGTTGATGCGCACAAGAAAATAATTTTTGCAAAATATTCGTGGGTTTCCATGGTTTCGCTATCAATCACACGAACGCCCGTAGCACGATTAGTTTTTTTATCATAAATCACACTGTGCACAATACTATTGGTGGCAATGCGCAAATTATTGGTTTTAAGTGCAGCAGGTAAGGTTGAACTTTGGGTAGAAAAATAGGCGCCAAATGAGCAACCCTTTTGGCATTCATTGCGGGCCTGGCATTTGCCCCTGCCTTGCTCTATGTGATGTGGTGCCGGTGTGGATAAATGCGCACAGCGGCCCATAATCATTTTTCGATCAGAATATTTTTCTTCAAATTTTTTCTTTAAAGAAAGTTCAACGGCATTAAATTCAAAAGGTGGTAAGAAAACGCTGTCGGGCAGTACGGACATATTTTCAACTGAGCCGCTAATGCCGGCATGGCGTTCAACATGGGTGTACCAGGGTTCGAGATCTTTGTAGCGAATGGGCCAATCAGTGCCGTGGCCATCTAATGCGTTGGCTTTAAAATCTAACTCACTTAAACGATAGGATTGACGCGCCCAAATTAAAGATTTTCCACCTAATTGATTACCGCGAATCCAACTAAATGGTTTGTCGTCAGGGGTGCTGTAAGGTGAATCGCGATCATTATCAAAAAATTGTTTGGTGGTATCGTTAAATGCATAACATTGACGTTGAATGTTATATTGATCTTCCACTAATTCGTAAGCTACTTTGCCGCGATTGGGCATCTCCCAGGGTTTGACTCCTTCAGTGATATAATCCTTGCGGTGTTCAACGGGGCGACCGCGTTCTACCATTAATGTTTTTAACCCTTTTTCACACAATTCTTTTGCTGCCCAGCCACCGGCAATGCCTGAGCCAACAACAATAGCATCAAACTTCTCTGCTGATTTTTTGATGTAAAAATTATTTTCCATGAGGGTATCTACATTATTTTGTTAGTGGAGAAATCTTCGCTGAAAAATTAAAACGCCCAGGCTTTGCCGACAGTGTTAAATTTTACATCGCCTTTGTAGCCGCCGGGTATGGCAAGATAAGCAAGCTCCTGCGTCGCGCCAATTTCTGATGTGTAATAACCAAAAATAACCAGTCCTTTGAGTTGCTTGAAAAAAGCACGGTCATTGCTATCAAATACGCCTTGGCCTTTTTCCATATCAGTTAGTAACGTTACTTGCCGTTCGTGAGAAATAGTTAAGAATTTCTTATGCCATATTTTTGCGGTTACAGCTTCAATTTTCGCCAAGCCGGCGACAAACTGTTGCTGCTCTTGAGGGTTACTGCATTGCAATAAAAAATGGTTGATAAATGAATGTACATCGGCACCTATTGCGCCGGGAGTTTCGGTTGTGGGAATAATAATTTCGCTGAGTTGGCGTACTAGTGCAAGTTGAGTTGTGTTTAATAAACCTTGTGGGTTGAGGGCAATATCCTTCTCGGTGCGGAAACTTGTCGCCATTAGTTCCAGCGAGCTTGCGGATAAGGCTAAACCACAGAAAGCGGCGAGTTGTTTAATGGCTTTGCGACGGCTCGCGTCATCGATAAGCCGTGAATTGATAAGCTCCGAATTAACAGGCGCAGTATCGCTATTGTTAGTCATGAGATTACTCGGTATTTATTTTGCAAAATAAAAACCCCACCTGCTACGGGTGGGGTTAAAGTAGTATTTATTGTGCCTGTAAAAATATTAGTGCGCTAGTGTCTCGACTAAACTCATTGAGCCAAATACGCTGGCATTGATGTAGCCCTGATTATCTTTATGGCCTTGAGTATCCACAGAGCCGACCATGCTTTCACGAAATGCACTGGCGTCGTTGTCATTGTAGCAAACAGAAAAGCCCATCTGTTTGCCGGCAAAGAGCACGAGTGGAATATTCACTTTAGCATCATCATAATTTTCGCCATACACTCGCATACTCATTTCCCACATATGTTTGCTACCCACGCTGACTCTACGAACGGTGATGTGGCTATTTAATAGCTTGGAGGTGCTTGAATTAGTGGAATCGACTACGTCGCCGTTGATGCCGACATGGTAGGCCCAAGCAGATGTATTCGTTTCGTGGATACCACCATTTTTATTTTCGTCGATAAAAATTTCTACTGAGTCATCATCCCAATAACGTTCGAGTGGGTTAGCAGTAGCGTCAAACAGTACGTCGTCGGTAATATCAAATAATAAATACAGATTACCTTGATCCCACATGGCTTTATAACGGCCCGAAAAATCCTGCGCAGTAGGGCGTTGTGAACCCAACCAAAATACATCAATCGGTGCCCAAACTGCGGCATCCCATACTGCATCCATAACGCCGTCAATTACCGGTGCAGTGGTTGCTCTCGGTGCATCATAATGATTGCGATCACTGGATGTGACGCTGCTGGACGATCCGTTTGCATTGCCAAATCCAAAAATTTGCAATTCAAAAATGGAGTAGCCC
>JAYTSJ010000143.1:0-40975 GCA_043745725.1 Gammaproteobacteria bacterium
TTTTTCTTCTGTGCTGAGTGATCTGGCGTCATATTTCATCCATGCATTTTACAGGATATTTTTATGTAATGGTATTCTTATATTGCGCCTCGTTAGTAAGTTTCATTCGCCACACCAAAACCCGAAGGATGAGTGACTTGCGTAATTTGATCAAGGCCATCGTAATTATAAATATGCGTGCCGCCATCACGAGTTGAATTGATAGATCCAATGGTCATGTCATTGGTGTACGCATAAGTTAATCCATCGACTACAGTACCGAGATTATTTTTAGCAGTGATAGAAGCGAGTGCACCGGCATTATCAAAGGTATTGTCCACCGTCATTGCAGAGGGATACGTTAATTTCTGGATTAAACCGGCATCTGGAATGTAACTCGCGGTAAAATTTTGCGTACCCGCCAAAACAATGGCAGAGAGCTGGTTGAGCTTATTGTAAGTAAAATCGCTTTGCGCACTGGCAGGATCCGTTAAGGTAAAGCGGTTGCGATTGCCGTAACGATCATACACATTGGTGCTGGCAATGCTCACACCGGCAATATATTTTGCGGTGGTGACGCTCGCGCGATTCAACGCATCATAAGTGAAGGTATAAATTGCAGTAGTACCAAGGGTGCTATCTTTTACGTTCAATAAATTCGCATTATTGTCGTATTACGAATAAACTCAATTTCATGCGCGGGATTTTGCATTATTTTAAACACAGGCTCTAAACCAGTATTACCTGCCATTTCCGGCTCAATGAGTGGAACGCCGTCATCATCGGCGTCTTTTGCGAGCAAATAATCTTTCGCAAAACCATAGGCAAATTGCAAAATTTCGCGGGTATTACGATAGTTTAGTTTTAAGATCGTGGTGCGGCCACGCGCCTGAATACCGACGCTTGATAACCTAAAATCCAATCTATTTTTATGTTTGTAGATGGATTGTGCATCATCGTATAGCAACAATAACGAGTTGGAGTCGCTATCAATCATCTGCACAATCAGTTTTAACCAATCGGCTTCGAAATCATGGCCTTCATCAATCAATACAGCGCCGTATTGTTCGCGAGGAACTAACCCTTGATCTACCCCATGAATCACACTGGCGACCTGACGCTCCCACAATTGCCCGCCGTCTTTTAATAAATCGACGTGATAGGTTTTTAATTGTTGTCCACACCAGTCATGGAAATGATAAACACGTACTTGTTGATCAATACCTGTTGATTTGCGTTTAAAACTGACCCACTAAACCCCCATCTTTGCGTCGAAAATTGACCCACGTAAACAGACTATCCTGCTTAATTTTTGAGCGGGAGATAGGAGTGATTAACGTGGCCATTTTAAGCAATATCAGACGTTGGTATTTCCGCGACAAACTCTCAATTCGGGAGATTGCACGCCGTACCGGATTTTCCCGTAACACCGTTCGCCATTATCTCCGAAGTGAGATCAGCGAACCGCTTTATTCGAAACGACAAACACGCAGTAAGCTCGATGCTTTTGCCAATAAGTTGACACAGAGCTTTTTGAGCCAATTCTGCTGTAACGCCAAGCCTGAATGATGCACGTATAAGTTCAGGGAGTGGAGGTAAAGCTTTGTGTTTTAAAGCTAATAGCACCTCAAGATTATCTGCAAAAAGTAACCATGCCTGGGCATCTTGTTTCTTCATGATCGTTCCAAATGCTATTGATGCTATTTCGTAGCGAAAAAATTTGTATGGGCTTCGTGATCACCGAACAGTAGAATCTCCAGTCAAGCAGAAAATCCTTCTAGCTGTTTCATATTGCGTTCAAGTACATTATCTCTAGATTGAGCAACGCGAGAAAGTTAATTTAATTTTTTCAAGCTCCAAAATCTTTCTGAATACTGCGAAACATGAGCGATGTGATTAGAATAATTTTCTGCTTGCCGCTGGAATTGCTCTAGAGTTCCGCAAAAATCTGCAATTTGTGATTGATAAGCATTTATGGCCTTACAAATAGTTTCTGCATCAGTCGTCGAGTAAGTGAAAATATTTTTTATTCCTTGATACTGTAGTGGAGGTAAAACTGATAAATTTTTTGATATTAAATCGAAACATTCATTTCTTATTTTTCCGGGTGGTAAGTACCTATTAACAAATACCAATTGGCTTAGGCTGGAAAGATGTTGAATTATATTTTCCTGCGTCATTACTTCACAAAATTCATGGCTTGTATTTGATCCAATGCCCAAGGATTTTAATCTGCTTTCTACTGCAAAAGTAGCAAAAGAATATGGCCTGTCCTCATAGAATGTAATTGGGCAAGATAGATAACCAACAACAGACTCAAAACAAAGACGATGATCAATGTGTTCTCCAACAGCTAAAGGTGCGTAAACTTCTGCGGGCAATATAGCGCTGTATAACTCATTCAAAGCAACTCCAATACTTGAAACAAACTCAATATTGTCTAAAGGGTGCCGTTCAAGTAGCAGTCTACGAAACGAATTATAATATTGATGCCGGTAGGGTGCATCGAAAAAATCTAAATTAATTCCTTCAGCACCAAGAATTAAAAGTGCTTGGTTATTTTCTTCGCTCCTTGTTTTGTAGATTACTAAATCTTTAGCATTGCTTTTGGTAAATACAGTTACTACTATGACTTTGAAACCATTTGTGACATCGTCAATAATTTTACCCGCACAGGAAAATACCACATCATCAAAGTGAGGTGAAATATAGAGTTTGGTTAACTGCATTTTAGCTCCAAAATTGTTGCACCAACTCCAAAACCAAGTGTAACAACAAGAATTTTGTTAAACTTAATAATATTCTTATCATAAAGTGCGGAGGAAGCCGTAAGCTCTGCATCATTAAGTAACAACACCTGCACTCCTTCCAGACCGGCATGATGGATAATCAAGTCAATCAAATCCGTATTACCTTTCATTCCTGTATATGAGCTACCCCCCAGCACTCCATCGTTGTCTATGTCGCAGGGTAGTGCCAATATCATTCCCTGTGGTTTTGCCATATTTTTTATGCTTTGTGTAATGCTGCTACTAATATAGCCTATCAATAATTGGAGCTGTGTAGCATCCTGATCATTCGCCTTGTCATTGCGAATGGGAATTGCAGAAAAATCTCTTTTAAACCTATGCAATTCACCAGCATTTGCTATTTTAATCTGCGTCTGCCCAACATCGACCACGAGCCCAGTCAGTCCATAATTAGCTAGAATTTTATTTCCGCCGACAACCCCGGAAAAAATAGGATCTTCGGCAACTATCATCGGTAGTGACAACTGCTGAAGGGAATTAATAATATTTATATCAAGCGCACCGCCGCCAGCAATGTATAACGCATCGAAAGCAGTTGCGATGGGATTTATTTCCAGCTGCGATGCGGTGACCGCTAATCCAGCATGAATTTGTTGAATAACATCTTTAAGGATCTCCGGGAAATCATCTTTATACATTGAATTCCATAGAATGCCTTTTGGGGTTATACAATCCCATATTTCAAGCGGAGTAATTTCTGGAATTATAACTCTTTGTATATTGGCAGCTTGCTTTCTTCTACTGTTTCCCACGCCGGGCATCTCCTCGTTGCAAAGTGTTGGAACCAAAACCGTTCAATAACGTAATGTGCCTTGCATATTTGTAAAGCACAGCGAAATATATACCAGTAAAATAGATACATAAATTTTGCATTTTTCAGGGCTTGTCGATCGTATCGCCTAATGCCATCTTGTTGATGCGTGGAAACAGTTTCTGGCAATAAGTTATTTAATCGCTCTATCTCCATTCGCATACGTCTATAGGTGCGAAACATACCCCGATATGTTTCAGGTGGGCGATAATAAATGGCACCGGGGATCACTTCTTTGATAGCATCTCTGCCATAGGTGTTTAAAATAAATCGAGATAAAAAAATATCATCCGTTCTGACACCCTCTTCATAACAATAAAATTTGCACGCTGGAAGCTTTTGAATGCGAGCTTGAAGCTCGTCAACAGAGGGAATAAACCAGCCCCTAATGGCAAAAAACCTTCCATTAAAGTAGTACCGCTTGGTTTGAAAGCCGTTGTACTTGTTATAGATATAGAGCGATTTTGCAAGAATACTATGCCCTAAGGTTTTCATGGGATACTTCAGCGGATATGCAATGCGAAGCGCGGAATTTTTTAACATTGCATCTACAATTGAGAGTAGAGCGTGTGTTTCCACATAAATATCAGCATCAGAAAAAATAATAAAATCTGCATTGGTCACTTCATGGGCTGTCCGTTGCGCTTCTACTATGCCACCTGAGGATTTCAATATTTCAACTCTGATAAATGTTCTCGCGATAGATTCAGTGTTATCAGTGCAATCATCAAGTACAACCATTACATTAAAATTTATATTATTTTCTCGCTCAATTTGTTCAACTGAATTTATGATTGACTCAAGGCATTGTCGAATACCTTTTTCTTCATTTTTTGCAGTAATCACTAAGGGAATCAATCTGATTCATCCATAGTGATGAAATCTGCAATAATATTTGCCGCATTTAGTGCTCCATCTTTTTGATAGGACTGAGCGATGCCGGCCATATTATTGTGAATTGTTGAATCGCTCAAAAGCCTATTTAAAGCATTCAAACAATGTTCTGCTGTTGCATTATTTAAATCAAGTTGCACGCCAATATTATTGCGCTCAATAAAATAGGCCTGATGAAATTGATCATTGCAAATAGGGCTAATTAACATGGGAACACCAAAATAAATGGCTTCCATGACAGAGTTGGCACCACCGTGAGTAATCATAACGGAAACTTTAGGCAGCAACTGCAGCTGTGGCGCGTAATGCGTAAGAATGACATTAGCGGGTATATTGCCCAGCTCATCTGAATGCATAAGTTCATTTACTACGGCAATCAATTGAATTGGCTGATTGCGAATGGCCTCAAATACCGTCTTGAACATAGTGGGCTGATAGTAGATTTGGCTACCAAAAGACATATAAACAATAGGTACTGTTTTTGATAACTTCTCCCAGGCAAATGGCTGCTCATCTCCTCGAAGTCCCTGCGGTATTGATGGACCAACAAGATTAACTCTGGAATCGGTAAAGCCAACAAACTCACCTGTGGCAAAGGCAATATTTAAATGCGGTGAAAGCATATCGCAGCCACTACATTGAATATCCATCCCATACTCATTGAATAATTTTTTGCGAAATGGTTCGAGCCACTGCACCGTAGTTAATAGCTCACTTTTTATATCAGCATGAATGACCGGATTAAGCGAATTTGAAATGGCTACCCACTTTATTCCCTTGAGCGTGGCTGCTATTCCTGCCGAATAAATCATGGGATCAGTAATAACAAGATCTGGATTAAAACTATCCACAGCTTTTTTAATTTTTATAATCCCACCCTCTGAGTGATCAATTAACAGTTCTTTTATCCAAGATCTTAACCAGTGCGCATCCTTAACATTTTCAGCAAACAACTTTCCGTGGTTTTTGCTGTGAAGTGGTGGTGGAATAAATTCTCCGACAAAGCAATTTAGATCTGCGGAAAGTAATTGAGCCGAGATGTCGTGCATTGAATAAAATCCAATGTTATAACCTTTTTCTTTAAGGTGTTTTGCAACACCAACATAAGGATTTATGTGTCCATTTTCTGGAATGACAATAAATAGAATTTTTTTCAACGAATATTAACTCCATAATGATCACACCAATGACACAAAGATATTGTACGAAATAATAATGCACGATCTTGCTCACTCAATATGCTACTTGAATGACATAAAGCCTGCATTTGATCCATATCAAAAAAATTCTCAAGAAAAATTTTATGAGATTTAAACATAGTTGATGCGCATTCTTTGTATAGCTTCCCTGTACCTTGATCTTTTGGTAGAGCGGACTTTTTTCTCAGCCTTGAACTTTCAGGAAGTAACCCCCTGGCACTTTGACGCAACAACCATTTCTCCGTGCCATTGTAATAACCACTAGCGGGATGAACTCTTTTTGCCATATTAAGAAGATTAATATCAGCAAAAGGGACGCGCGCCTCAAGTGAATGCTGCATGGCATGTATATCGCCATTGTGCAGCAAACGCGGGAGCCAGCGTTTAATAATGAGATAAGTCGTGGCCAAATGTCTATCTAGGGGCGTTTTCCAACTGTACCCTGCTGACCTAGTCAATGCTTTATATTTATCATCAAAAAAATCTAGTAGATTATTTTTTAATTCTGGCTTTAATGGCGGCAAAGAAAAGCGCTGCAGAATACCTGAAGGAGATTTAGTTGCCTGTTCATCCAATAAAAATGGGTATCCGTAGTGGGTTTCATCCGCCGCATCGCCCGTTAAAATAGCTTTATAATCTTGCGCTGCAACGCGAGCCAAATGATGCTGGGCAATTTCTTGTTCCCAAACTGGTAGTGCATCATTAGCACAGGAAATTTTCTTGATTGTATCCATGATATCCGATCTATTTACACTAATAATACGCTGCTTAACACCTATTTGTTTTGCAGCACGTATTGCGTAAGGAGTATCGTCTGAAGTAACAATTAGCGAATTATTGTAGTCGAACTTATCTTGATTTTTAAATTTAACAGTAAAAACACCAAGCTCTGTTTCCGTATATTTTTTAGCAATTGCAGTAATTAATGTTGAATCAAACCCTCCGCTGAGATATGCCCCAATGGGCGCATCAGAAACCATAGCTTGCTGTACTGCGTTAAGCAGCAATTCAGACATTTCCTCGGTTGTTTTTTTATTATCAGTCAATGAAGCAGATAATTCATAATCACCCCATTGTTTGGAATAGACTCCTTGTTTCGAAATTTTTAGGCTGTACCCCGGTTGTAGATATTCAAGCCCTTCAAACAAAGGAGTTTCTACACCAGAAAAATAGGGTGCAACTAAATATTCGATAATTGCATTACGATTTGCCATGGGTGCAGTGAGCTGTATCGCCACTATGGCTTTTGCCTCAGAGGCAAATATAAATTCGCCGGATTTATATTGATAGACAAACGGTTTTATTCCCAACAAATCCCTTGCTGCAAAACCTTCATTTTTTAATGAATCCCAAATAAAAAATGAGAACATGCCATTAAAATGATTTAGACAATACTCACCCCAATGTACATAAGCGGCAAGTATCACTTCAGTATCTGAATCAGTATTGAATAGCCAATGCTTTTCCAATAGAGCCCGAAGCTCTCTGTAATTATATACCTCACCATTGTAGCTAATAATATATCGCTGATCTGTGGAGATATATGGTTGTTGCCCACGAGTCAAATCAAGTAATGCAAGGCGAGTATGGACCATAATAACATTTGGAAAAGCAATAATATTTTGTTCATCTGGACCTCTGTGGTAAAGCTTATCGCACATGATCTTGGCTCTTAGCGCAAGGTCCATATCTTGTACACGATAATTTACAATACCTGCTATTCCACACATGATTTTTTTTCGCGGATAGTTTGCACAAGTATTCCCAGTGTAGTCCAAAGCATTTTTAATGAATCATTATGCAGATCTGGTTGAAGGCTGATTTGCTTTGCTACCCCACTAATATATTTCTGATTCCAGTGAATATTAACATCCATCGCAGGCGCGAGACGTGGCTGTTTCTTTTGTTGCTGTAAAAAATCGGGCAACAATAATAAGCCTAGCTTTCTCAGCGCAGATTTATCTGAATCCATCACCGACAAACCAAAAGCAACAACCTGCTTATCAAAAAATGGGGATGCAAAACCAATTCCTTCGCCTCGCATAATCGATCCTACAATAGGCAGATAATTACTAGCAGGTGAACCACTGAATGCTTGATCGGCGGCATCTCCAGTAATTATGCAATCAATACCATTGTTTTTCATGGCACGTGCAAGCAGTAATTTTGAAACAGGATGCAGGTTATATAGCGGTGTTTCACAGCTTTTTATTGCAGCGGGCAGCGCATTAATAAAATCTGCCTGGTTTGCCTGAATTATGTTGAGCTTAACACCATAATAGTGTGCGGTTCGCTTGGTCATTTCCAGTTCGCAATAGCCTTGCATGCCAGTAGCAAGTGTATAGATTTCAACATCATTGATTGCGGCTTCTTTAAGTAGCGCAAGAATCAATGCGGAATCAATCCCACCGCTCAGAGCAAGAGCACAATGAGCGTATTTAGCGGTATCTCTGCGCAAGGCTTGAATTAACAATTCAAGCAGATTGCAATTATCAGTCATTATTGGTTGTTGCGATTTAACAGTTAACTCATCATCTTGCAGCAAAAGATCACAATTGGGGGGAAGTTTTTTTATTTCGTGAAAACAAGTTCTTATGCCATCAGGAAGCTTATTTAAGTATTGTTTTATCCCAAGCATATCGAGCTGTTCGCGGCCATGGGTAGCCACAATTGAGGCAATTGTGTTGCCATGGATATTACTACCTGGAATGTAGTAATAGGGAAATACAGAAAATGAATCGCCCTCCACAACCAATTGCATTTATTTTAGCTCCAACCTTTGAATAATTTCATTTTTTGTCATCATTACATGAGGCTGCTCTTCTCCATCACCTCCGGTGCAATAAGAACAACTATCGAGCGGCTTGGTGCGCAACAAATATTGATGGATTTCATTTAATAGAGAGGGCTTATTGTGCAACTCTACACCATCCTGCAGAAAGGTTTTTTTTCCATCATAAAATGTATGAAAGTGTGGTGGCCGTGTACACAAATAGAAACGCCCTCTATCAACAATATGGCAACGCTCTCTTAACCAACAGCTTGAAAATATTTTTTGTGTTTCATTCACATCTTCACGAGCATCCCACTCGGTCATTTTTACAAAAGTATTTTGTTTTTTAATATTCAGTATTACATTGAACTCCTCTGCTTTGCGATAAACATGCTGCATCGCTTTCTCGAGCTTAAGCGAAGGGTAGATAGAGATAGTCAACGCATCAACTAATTGCCAAAATTCATCAACCATTCGTTCAAGTAAAATCGCATTCGTGGTCACCGATAGTATTTTAGCCATAGGTTTCGCTACACGTAAGCATTCGAGAATATTGGGGTGCAACAATGGCTCTCCGCCAACCAACTTTATATAATCTGGAGATAAAACTGCAGTCGCAAGCGCCAGGTCTTTCTGCATGCTTTCTGGCTTCACGTAACGCTCGGGAAGCAATGGCGAAAGAGAACAACACTCAGCGCACCTTAAATTACAATGATCAACAATATGAACTTCCAGCGAACGTGTATGAATACGACCGTCTATTATTTCAAACGTTAATTTTCTTTCTTTCACTTATTGATAACTCCTTGCAAAAAATGAGTGCGCTGAGTTGCAATCTCAATCAAAAACTATAACTATCGAGTAGCGGCTTGGTGACGCACTTGTGCCAAGGCATATTCAGTCACTAACTTGCCATTATTAAAGACAGTGACTAATTGGTTAGCCTCTGGCGCAGCTACATCCCGTGCGACGGTTTGAAATTGATCATTTAATTTAATTAAAGCTAAACGACCTTTTTTTGAACGCTTACCTTGATCTGTAATTGGGTCTTTGTATACATCTCTCCACACGCCCTTGATGCAAATCGCAGAAGCTTTCATTGCAAACTTTTGCGTATCGCGATTCACTTTTTGCAACAACTCACCACCCATACCGAAGGCGACATTGTCTGCGCTCAATCCCCGTTTTTTCATTTCAGCCAAAATAGCTTCAATAGCAGCTGCGCAAACGCCATCACCTTGAATCAAGCGTACGCATGCAGGCAATACTTTGTAGCCTTTAGTATTTAGAGTGAAGCCAAATTTAGCCATTAAACGCTCAATCGCTTCTGGAACAATTTCTACCGGCTCGCCAGAATCTGGCCGAACTACCAAGGTGCCGCCGACATTTTCTACTTGGGTTTTTAACTCGTCACCCCAGATATTATCGATTGCATTCCAGATATCGTAAGAATCACTCACCACAGCCACCAATTTATTTTTGCCGCCAAATTGTTTCAGCATATTGGCATAAGCCGCTGTTTCGCCATCGCGACCCCAGCTGGTGATAGTGCTGTGCTCGGCGGCAGGAATAGAGAACCCTGCCATATCAGCATTGTAGTAACGGCGTGCCGCGACCAACGCAGAAAAGTTATCCGTGCCCATGAAATTTACTAAATGAGCCAGCCCACCAATCGCCGTTGTTTCTTCAGAACTTGCACCGCGCGCACCAAAGTCATGAAGCTTGAAAGGCAAGCCATTCAGATTGTCAGCTGTTTCTGCAAGGTATCGCGCAATAATGGTGTGACAGGTTTTAGACACAGTTGCCACAGTAGTGGGATACCAGACTGCACGCAACAATGCGGTTTCAATATAGCTGGTCAACCAGGCGCAGACTGGATCAGTGTTGATGACTTGTACCAATACATTACCCGTCGGCACTAAAGTACCTTCAGGCACAGCTTCAATATGTAAAGGCAAAAAACCATCATGGGTATTCACAATATGTATCCAGCCAGCACGATTAAAAGGTACGCCATGAGCCTCACAAATTTCTTCAGCTTCATCAATATCTGCCAAGGTAATTGGCTTAGTGAGGTATTGTTTGATAAACATCTGTAAGCCAAAGAATACAGTTGCTGGATAAACACCACCACGAGATTCGATATAGCTAGATACGTATTCAGTGCCCTCTGGGTACTGAACGAAGTGAGAGGTTTTATAAGAGTCAGTGTTAAGTATCAAGTTTTGCATGATGGAAATCCTCCAGTCAGTTTTTGTTATATGCTGGTCTATCCAGCATACTTGTCAGGTTATGTAGATAAATCACACCCCGCACAACTATAGTGGCATTATGACACCATTTCGTCAACAGAATTTATTGGCAAATTGACACTATTTATTTTTATCTGCTAATCTGGGAATGAATATAGACGCTCCAACCAGATTTAGAGGTTATAAATGGTCAAATATTTACAACTACCGTCAAAATCAAGGCCAAAAAATGGAAAAAATAGTACTGTTAACTAAACTCAAACGAAACTTTGATGCAGACAAATACATCATTACCAAAATTCAGAGAATAAATTCATTTTTTACTCAACATAAACTGGATAGTTGCGTGATTGGGATCTCTGGTGGCATTGATTCAGCAGTTACTTATAAATTGTTATTGGCAGCTTCGAAGCAACCTGAGTCTCCCATAAAAAAAATTCTTGCCCTGTTAATGCCGATTTACGGAAATGGCACCAGTAATCAGGACTCCGCAACGGAACGCGGATTAAAAGTTATCGAGCTGTCCCATACGTCTAGTCATTATGTTCATGATTTATCGCCAATCCTGGAGCAATACTGTGCAAAACCAACAGCGGATTTTTTGCCAAACTCCTGGGCTGTTGGCCAGCTCGCCAGCATTGTCCGTATGCCCCATTTATATTTTCATGCAGCTTTGCTTCAGCAACAAGGCTTTAAATCCATTGTCGTTGGCACGATTAATCGCGACGAAGGTGCGTATATTGGTTTTTTTGGTAAGGCTTCCGATGCAATGGTAGACCTGCAACCGATTGCGGATGCCCATAAGTCTGAAATAATACAGATTGCAAAAAAAATCGGGGTACCCGAAGAAGTAATTGCAGCAATTCCTGCAGGCGACGTTTGGGATGGAAAGGTAGATGAAGAAATGATTGGCGCCCCCTATTGGTTTGTGGAAATGTACCAGCTAATGAAAGACTTTAACATTGGCGTTGACGAAAACCTAAGTGCACAGGACCGCAATTTATTTACAATCTATGCAGCCGCCATAGAAACATGTCACGAGAAAAATGCACATAAATATCAAGTAGGAAATCCCGCTCATTTTATTGATGTACAACAGCGACTTACACCGCAAGGTTGGAATTGAATAAAGGTCTAACTGGGAACATTTGATGAATCCACTAATACTTACAAGCAAACCAATCATGTCTAAATTGCCAGGTGGATGGGAGCCACGCGAAGTTCCAATATTGGATAATGCCAAGCATGCAACATCACACATTAGTCCGCTCACGACCATTGTTGAGAATTTATTTTCCATTCGCGAATGCGAACAACTGATTGCCTTATTCGAGAGCGCACCACAATTTTCAGCGGTGGGCATTCAGGGAAAACCCATTGAGGGTGATGAAGTTGTCGGCTCAATAAGAGCTACGCTTTGGTCTACTGAACTCGCAGAACAGATTTGGAAAAAAATTAAACCTTATATAAGCGAGCGGAAGATGGATGAAAAATCCACTACAGATTGGTGGCAAGGCGATAAAAATCGCACTCAATGGAGGCCTGTAATGTGCTCACCCATTTTTCGTTTTATGAAGTATGGGCGAGAAGGAAAACATTTACCGCACTACGATAACGGTTTTATTTATAGCGATGACACACTACGAACACTGCAATCTGTCGTCATCTATTTGACTTCATCCAAGATAGGTGGTTCGACTCGGATGATTTTTGATAACCAACAAAATCTGCCTATCTGGAATCGTAATCATGATGATTGGTTCAGAGAAGCAAGAGCTGACGAAGTTGTTTGTCAAGCATTTGCCATTGCGGGCAACACCTTAATCTTTGATCACAAAATCTGCCATGATGTAAAGACTCATGAAGATAATGAACCAAGAATAATTATCCGCACTGATATTATTTTTGAAGCCATCCTATTTGAGAATAGCAGCGCAAAATGACTAAAGAACTTGGCTGGAAAATAACACGAGATGTTTTTTATGCCGAACTATTTGAACGTTATGGATTGGCCTATATTCAAGAAATTGGCTTTTTCTTTGACAACAATACCAAGTCCATAAATCTGGATGACACATTAAATTTGCTTTGCACTCCCTTGGGGTTTAATAACACTTTGCAAAAATCGCAAAAAAATTGCGTATTATTAACAACAGGTTCTTTCTGTCCTATTCATGATGGACATATCGAGAGTATGGACAAAGCAAGGCACGCACTGGAAAATCAGGGATGGAATGTTTTGGGTGGCTATATATCGCCGGGGCACGATGAGTATGTTAGTGAAAAGTGTAAGAATTCATTCATTCCTATAGCTCATAGAATCGCACATATCCAGAAAGCCATTGCAACTATTCCATGGCTAAGTATAGATCCCTGGGAAGGAGTCTTTAACCAGATAGCGGTAAATTTTACAGACGTAATAACTCGCTTAAAAGCCTATCTTCAATTGCATCTGCATCAAAACATACCTGTATTTTATATATGTGGGTCAGACAACGCTCGCTTTGCCGCTAGCTTTGAAATTCACGGCCATTGTGTAGTGGTAAACAGGCCTGGCTATGAAAACGAATTCTTTCGCTATAAACCATTCAGCAATGCGCGAATTCTATTTATTGATGGCAACAATAGCTCATCATCATCCGCTATTAGAGCCAAGTCTAACCAGAGCAATCCCTCACACAAAAAACTGCACTTACGTACTAATAATCATCCATTAGAAAATAAACTTACAGAAATTCTACAACCCTATTTTGTTGCAATTAACGAATCTAATATTACGCAGCAGAAATTCACTTTTTCTGAAAAAAGCATCCCGTCAATCATTAGTCTGGATGCCAACACAAGAACACAATTCAATTTAAATATTTCACGAGAATTTGATATCTTTGGAATTGGTGGATTAGATTACAAAGCCCGCATAGGCAGCATATCACTCCATGATCAATGCACCACAATCCCTAAAGGCGAATATATGCTATTCGATAGCGATATACATACAGGTGGAACCATTAATTTCACGCGTAAATTTTTACAAAATAAAGGTTATAGCATTCTCGATATTAAAACTTTTATCAAGACCAATGATTGTGAAATACTGGATGCCAGTGACTTCTTTATTAGCGAAGCGTCTACGGGACTAGCAATTCGACTACCTTTTAATAAATCATTCTGCGCTCCTTATATATTTCCGTATGTAGATCCTTTTGTTCGCTGTTCGATTGACAAACCTATGGAATTTTCCATAGCTGTTTGGAAAATGAATATGGATTATCTATCAACAAAACCCTTCAGTGTTGCATCTAGTCATAATCGTGCACTATTCGAATATCTTGGATTTAAGGTGTCAGACTCTCTCTATAAAGTGTGTAAATGGCATTATGAAATGTTAATAAGCGTACAGACCTAAATACCTGTTAAGCTCAGCGCAATCTTGGCAATTTCATCGCCTTGACGCAAGATGGCTCGCCATTTTTTGGGGATGGAATCATAGCCATAAAATGCTCCTGCAATCTGACCGCAAATAGCGGCCGTTGTATCTGCATCATTACCGATATTCGCAGCCAGCAAAATAGCCTGTTCAAAATTATCAGAATGATGAAAGCACCAAAGTGCGGCTTCCAAACTTTCTATGACATATCCGCTACCTACAAGCTGCTGATAGCTTTTTGATAAAAAGTTACCAGATGCAATTTCAGCGACTTTCTTGCTTGTAGGATTGTATAGGCTTGAGATTAAGGCCAACTTATCGTTAGCGAAAAAAGCGGCTACAAGCAAGCTCGCAAAAAATTTGCACGCATCAATACATTCTTCAGAACCATGTGTAGTTCGTGAGCTTTCACCGGCATACTTGATAAGGTCTTCAAATTGAGAATGATAAAAAATAGCAATCGGAGCCAAACGCATTAAAGATCCATTACCCGATGAGCGTTCTTCTATTGATCCACTAAAAGGATTTCCAGTTTTGAGATAGCTATTGAGAGCTGTTGCTACAGTTGCACCAATATCAAAACATTCGCCTGTGCTACTCATGTATCCGTATTGACACCAATTACAATAGCGATTCATTTGATCAATAGGGTCAAAACCATTTTTGTGCAGCAAGCTGTGCGCTAAACAGAGCGCCATAGAGGTGTCGTCCGTCCACTGACCGGGAAGTAAATCGAAGGGGCCACCACCAATCATATCGATGATAGGTTCAAAGGTTCCGCGTTGCCTAAACTCTAAAGTAGTTCCGACTGCATCACCGCAGGCCAATCCGACGAGGCAGCCTTTAATTTTATCTTCAAAATTCACATTGATATCCTTCAAAATAATACTTCTCTACAATTATCTAATAATTCACTTTTAAGTTATCTATATACTTTGCTGGTTAACCCGATGCCTATGTAGAAATCAATTTTTAGTGGTTAACTAACAGAAATATGCTTCGGTGACGAAACCCAGTGCAAAACTACAGGGTAGACGAAAAATACTGCCCAAATGGCCATATGCCTTGGAAGCAATTGGTAATAATAATTTATATAAAAATCAGCCCCGGCAAGAACTACTACAAGTGCCGAGTGAAGAATATAAACTTGTTGATCTGAGTACCTTCCAATATGCTCTTCTTTAAGTTCTGCCAAGTCCTTAAAGTAAGCATCATTAAAAAATCTGTGTTTGCCTGGAAGGAATTGCAATAACATAAAGAAATTCTGCACCATATAAATACTACATATACCAAGCAAGAAATATTGAAAAGCCACATAGATCGCATGTGAAATTTTATTCGCATTTTCGATTTGATCAAGGGTAAACGTAATATAAATATTTTCTCCTGCAAACAATAGCATGACTATTGAGCTCCATAGACTTAATAGCAGTCTGTGAGTGTGCGTTAAATGAGTATAGGTAAATACATGGAAGGCGGCATAAAGTGAACAAAACAGGCCCGATACCATAACAGGTAGCCAAAGTTTATTTTCCATATCTACCAGGTCACAGTCGACAAACCAATAAATTACGGCAATCGTTTGCAGAAGCGTAAACCCTTCAGATAACTTAAATGTAACTTTTTCTTTAAAATAAATTATGTAACCAAAGATAAAAACCAAAAGAAATACGTAAGGCCAAGTCCGAATATGATTTTCGAATATGTACACATACTCTTTTTTCCCTGGCAAAAAAGCAAAGAAGCTTATAACAAAAGACCAAAACATGATCGGAAAAATATCAGACCATTTGTTTGCAAGTCTTCGACACTCAAAAATAAGCCCAGCAAACAAAGCAAAAAAACTAATTGAAATTAAATGATCGTGCGACTTATGCAATCTATATACGATATATGCAGTTGCGACCATTACCAATATTAGCAATATTAGCAATATTAGCAATATAATGATGACTGGGCTGCTAAAGAAGTTGCTCGACTTTTTTGTTTTACCTATCATCGATTTTTTTATTGTCATATCAATCTACACCGCCCCCAACATATCCTGAATAATAAAATAATGATCCTCAAACATAAGCTGTGGATCTAACTCACTGAGCGGTACCCAGCGCGCATGTTTCGCATCATCGCCACCTTTTACTTTTGGCAATTCGGCGCTAGGCTCCAGCTCAATATAAAACGCATGCGCGACTGTGCGACCACGAGCAGAACGATGCGGATCATCGTAAACCGCTTGACGCTTGATTGAACCTTTTAATACAGGAGCAGGCACCTTTAATTTTGTTTCTTCCCGCAGCTCACGCAAACAGGCATCGAGTAATCGTTCGCCTCGATCTAAAAATCCACCAGGCAATGCCCATAAACCTTTACCTGGACTTGCACGGCGCTCAATCAACAGCACATGACCAGATTGAATAACTATAGAATCCACAGTTACAAATGTAGGTGCATAAGGCGCAGCCTGCCATGCTTCCTGATATTTTTTTATGTATAGAATTTCATCGCGTATTTGTTGAAAGCCTTGGTTGGCTTTAACAAACTGATTTAAGTAATTGGCGACTGCTTGCGGCAACACACTCGTTGTAAGTAGTTTTTCAACAACCTCTTTTGAATCATTAATAAAAAAATCTTCGCGCAAAGGTGTCGCGCTAATATCGCGATGGTTTTCAATACTGATGCTGTGCCACTGCGGGAACAGATTTAAATAAAAACCGGTTTGATCCTTTTTGTGACCGATCAATGTAATTTTTGCAGGGCGATGCGGTGTGGCGTGGTGAGCAGTCACTAAACCATTCACCGTAGATTGCACATTACGCACCCAGATTTCATCATTGTAGGGAACGTCCATCAAAGGCAAACACAGTAAGCGCGCATTGTCGGCGTCGCTTAGGCAAGCGCGAATCATTTCTTCGCGCTCTTGATGTGTCCAGGGGTTACGCGTGTTGCGTGGCTGCCAAGCAGAGCCAATCAATAAAATAAGTTTGTCCGCTTGTTTAAGACCTTCCAGCACCACTTTTAAGTGACCTGTATGGAATGGCTGGAAGCGACCAATAAATACGGTAAAATCAAATGCTTTATTCATATTGCAAGACCCTTGCAGATGGTGAGTAGCAGCAAGTCTATCTCACTGCATTTATGTGCCGACACGGTGATTAGCTTGCTATGTGCGTCGGCCGGATTTATTATTGGCCAAATGCCACTTAATTGGCAAGTTATTTTTTATTCTTCATAGTGGAAAAATCAAATAGCCATGTACACATCCGAAAAAGACTACCTCAAGCATTACAATATCCACAATTACGATGTGCCTTTAGTATCGGTTGATGTGGCCATTTTTACGCTATTAGATGGCAAGCTGCATATCCTGATGGTCGAACGCGGTGAATTTCCACAAAAGGGACGCTGGTCTTTACCAGGAGGTTTTATCAATCATCAGCAAGACAAAGATCTGCAAGCAACCGCCTTACGCAAATTGACTGAAAAAACTGGCGTAAAAGCACCGCACCTGGAACAGGTTACCACCCTCGGTAATGCCAATCGTGATCCTCGGGGATGGTCTGTGACATCGCTGTATATGGCATTGATACCTTATGCTCCCACAGCAGAGTTCATTGCTACGGTAGTTGATGCGCGTTGGTGGCCAGCTGATGTTGCATTAAAACAATCACTGGCGTTCGATCATGCAGATCTTATTACCCATGCCCGTGAACGCTTGCGCGCCAAAGCGGGCTATACCGCATTACCTATGTATGTACTGAATGCACCATTCACTTTGACCCAATTACAGCAAACTTATGAGGAGCTATTAGGAGTGGTGCTGGAGAAAAAGTCCTTCCGTCGTAAGTTCCCTGTGGATGAATTGCTTGAGGAAGTTGGCGAAGGTCTGCCAGAGGGCGGCCGTGGGCGTATTGCAGCACTTTATCGCCCTAAGAAAGGCGGAGATCGCTATACATTTTTACGTTCCTTTGGAGCAGCAGAAGATCTTTAAAACCTTATAAATATTGATTTTCCAACCGAAATTGCAATTTTTCTGAAATATGGTTGGAAACCTATGTATTTAGCAGTTTTACACTCAGCCTAAGTTGATTCGCCCATTTCTGTGAGCGTGTTAGTTTTTCGGATGATTATTTTTGAAATTCGCAGTCGGCATAACCTAACTCCCCCACCTATATTCCAAGCGCTCCACGTTGACACAGTTGTTGATATTTATTATCATTAGCATCAAATTATCAGCCGTGTTTAATAATCATGTTTGTATACTTCTCATTTCCTCGGTTTGCTGCGCGTATTTCCTGCGTTTTATGCACATTACTGTTCATCGCTTGCGGTGGTAGTGGTGGTTATTCAGCTAGCAGCAGTCCAGCCACATCAAGCCAAGGCGCCTCAGCCTCTAGCGCTGCGACATCTAGCACAGCAGTGCTCCCTGATACGGTCGCTTTGTCCGACATGGCCGAATTAGGCAAACAAATTTTCTTTGACCAAAGTCTTTCTGTCTCTGGCGTGCAGTCCTGTGGAACTTGCCATGTACCGAGCCGCGCGCATGCAAGTGATGACGATTTACCGGTTCCTATGGGCGGTGCAGAATTTAAAACTCAGGGTTTTCGTAACACGCCAGCAATCAATTATTTACAGTTTAACCCCGCATTTTATTTTGATGCAGAGGGCACGCCAACTGGCGGCCTTACTCGTGATGGTCGCGCCGATACTTTTGCTATTCAAACCGAGCGCCCATTTTTAGCTGAACATGAAATGGCTAATGTCACCGCAAGCAAGGTTGCAGAGAAGCTTGAGCGTGCTGCTTATGTATCTGAGTTTCGTCGGATTTTTGGCGTAGATATTTTCGCTGATTCAGAGATAGCCTTTAAACGTGCGGCATTTGCAATCGCTGCCTTCGAGAAGGAAGCTCCTGAGTTTCATCCGTTTAACAGCAAATTCGATTATTTTTTACAGGGCAAAGTCAGCTTGAGCCCGCAAGAGTTACGCGGTTTTGCGTTGTTTAATAATCCGCAAAAAGGTAACTGTGCAGGCTGTCACCCTAGTTCTCGCACGGGGAATACTCCGCCCTTGTTTACTGATTTCACCTACGACAATCTTGGTGTGCCGCGCAATTTTGATATTCTCGCCACCGCCGACCCGGCTTATTTTGATCTTGGCCTCTGCGGCCCAGACCGCACCGATTTAACTGACCGTAAAGATCTCTGCGGTGCCTTTAAAGTGCCAAGCTTGCGCAATGTTGCTGTCACCGCGCCTTACTTCCATAACGGGAAATTCAAAACTTTGCGCGAAGTTGTCAGCTTTTACGTGCGTCGCGATACCAACCCTGATGAGTGGTATCCAAGCACCGAAAATGGTATTGAAAAGTTCAACGATTTACCACCGCAATTGCGGATCAATGTGAACACCACCGAAGTACCCTATAACCGCAAGCTTGGAGAGCAACCTGCACTCAACACTGATGAAATTGATGATGTTGTGGCATTCCTCAACACCTTAACCGATAATTTTTCTCTTCCAAAACAGGAATAAACAGCATGACTTTTCGTTTACACACTGCAAAAAGCATAGCGCTAGCTTTCATTATTGGCAATCTTTTTACGGCAGGCGCACACGCCGATGAAGCTGCGTTACAAGCTAAAATTGATAAATTAAATGCCGAACTTGACGCGCTCAAAGCCGACATCAAAAGCCTGCACTCACAAACGGAAGCTATAGCCACTCAACAAGAAAGCAACAGTGCCGCGCCTGCAGCAGCAACCGCAGGTGAAAATAAAACGACCGGTTCAACGCTCTGGGGTTACGGTGAAATTAAATATAATCGCCCCACCAAAGATACAAGCCAAACTCAAATTGATTTGGCTCGCGCCGTGTTTGGTATTGGCTATCGTTTTGACGATAAAACCCGTTTTGTTTCAGAGTTTGAAGTAGAACATGCTGTTGCTTCGTCTGGTGATGCCGGTGAGATGGAAGTTGAACAGTTTTATATCGACCATCAATTGAGCGACAGCACTCATCTCAAAGCAGGTTTGTTTTTGATTCCTGCCGGTTTACTTAACGAAAATCATGAGCCTAATAATTTTTATGGAGTTGAGCGTAACTTTGTTGAAACTGCCATTATCCCTAGCACCTGGCGCGAAGGCGGCTTGGCATTTTTTGGCAGCACCGAAAGTGGTTTAGCCTGGGATGCAGGTATTACCACCACGGTGAATTTAAGCGGGTGGGATGCAACCTCCGATGAGGGCCGCGAATCGCCGCTCGGCAGTATTCACCAGGAATTACAGCTTGCTAAAGCTTCCGACCTCGGCACTTATGGTGCACTTAATTATCGCGGCATCCCAGGCTTCGTTGTCGGCGGCTCAGTATTTACCAGCAAGGTTTCACAAGATAATGCAGATATCGCCATCGCCAAAGATGCGCGTATGACTCTGTGGGATGCTCACACCCGCTGGACACCAGGCAATTGGGATTTATCCGCGCTCTATGCCAAAGGCACTATCTCCGATACTGGGGCGCTAAATCTGACGTTTGTAGGTATGCCCACACCAGTACCAAAAGAATTCTTCGGCTGGTATGCACAGGCCGCTTACAAAGTCTGGCAAAATGGCAACTACAAACTCTCGCCCTTTATCCGTTACGAAGGCGTTAATACCGCCGCCGCTTACGAACCTGTGCCTCAAGGTCTAGGCGTGGACACGGGCAAAACCGAACATATCACCACGCTAGGCGCATCTTTTTATCTGCACCCGGGTGTTGTGATCAAACTGGATTACCAAGACTTTGCCCAAGATGATTCACTCAACCGCATTAACCTCGGTCTCGGTTTGGCTTTCTAAACCGTTATTGCTCGGTATTATCGCGCTCCTGATGGCACTTAGCTGCCAACCAGGGCGCGCTGATACGATATACGAAACACAGGATGATTTTCTAAAAGAAGTTTTTCCTAATAAAATTGCAGGCGAAGATATAAAACCAGCGGTACTCTGGCTGGATAAAAAAGCCCAAGACGATATTGGCAAAATTCTCGGGCACCCCTACCCGCAGGCGCGCTTGCGTTACTGGCGCAAAAACGACACCAGCGTGTGGATATTGGACGAAGTCGGCAAGGAATATCCCATCACGGCTGGATTCGTTATTCGGGAAGAAAAAATCATTCGCGCCCAGGTACTTATTTATCGCGAAACACGCGGAATGGAAATTCACCTGCCCAGCTTTCTCTCCCAATTTAAAGACAACAAGCTTGAAGGTGATAAACTAACGAATAAGGTGGATGGTATTGCAGGCGCAACCATGTCCGTGAATGCAATGGTGAAAATGGCGCAAGTATCTTTGATACTAAATAAACAAGCATCTTTGATGCTAAATAATAAGGCGCAACCGTGACTTCACACCCGCATCGCAAACCGCACAAACCCGGGCGTACATTACCGCGTTTTTTCTACCGCTGGCACCGACGTATAGGTGCAAGTGCCGCGCTCTTTATTACATGGCTGGTGATTAGTGGCTGGGCGCTCAACCACAGCGATAGCCTTAATCTCGCACAACAGCAAATTCACAGCCCGGTGCTCGCCAATTGGTACAATCTCACTTTTCAAACACCCACTCAGGTATTCGCCAGCCAAAACCATTGGTTGGTTAGCAACCTGCTGGATGGCAAAACACTGACCACTTATCTCAGCGACCCCGTTGGCCTCACTGAAACAGAAAATCTAATCGCCATCGCCAATAGCCATGAACTTATTTTACTAAATCCTAACGGCGAGCTTATCGATAAGCTCAGCGATAGCAGTGTACCGATTAAAAATATCACCAAAATTGGCAAGGGTTGCGCAGGAATTGTTATTACTAACGATACACAAATTTTTTCCACGCAAGATGGCATTGACTGGCAATCTTGCGAGGAAAATATTACCTGGGCAATTGCGCAAAATATTAAACCGGAACAACTTAAACAAATTAAGCCGCTACTGGTGCCTGAAATTTCGCTAGAGAAAGTCATAGTAGATTTGCACACCGGCAGATTTTTTGGCCGCTACGGCGCTTATGTCGTGGATGCGGTTGGTGGCTGCTTAATGCTGTTAGCATTGAGTGGTTTGTGGTTGTTTTTTAGGGTGGGAAATAAAGGCAATCGTTAAATATTATCGCGTGGTCATTTAAAATTTGTTAGCAATTCAGGCAACCGATTTAATAAAAATTGAAACAATTAATTTAAACAACAGCGGATTAAAACAATAAATTGAAATAATGAATTGCGACTCTAGCAATGTTAGGTTTTTGACCCTAGCGTAAATGTTGATACCAAAACATTACCGACAATTTTTTATTACCCGACACGGATTCCCCACGGCCACAACACCTTCAGGAATATCCTGAGTCACCACACTGCCCGCGCCAATTACCGACCCTTTACCAATCGTTACACCAGCCAAAATAATTGCACCGCCGCCAATCCAGCAGTCATCTCCGATCACAATTGCGGCACACAATTCTTTACCGCTGGTACGTTCAACTGGGTCTAGTGGATGCGTGGTGGCATAAATTTGCACCTGCGGGCCGAACATGACCCTATCGCCAATATGCACCTCACCAGCATCTAAAATCACGCAGTTATGATTTGCATAAAAGCTGTCCCCTAAAAATATATTACTACCGTAATCACAAAAGAAATTAGGCTCTATGTAGGCTTTTGTAACCTTGCCAAATAAGGCCTGATAAATGGGTTTGCGCGCTTTGTGCTGATCAGCGCCCAAGGCATTAAGTTGCTGACAGAGCAGCTTCGCTCGCTTGCGCGCCGCCACCAGTTGCGTGGCGAATGGGTCAGTTTCGATAAACTTTTTCATTATGGTGATCCTAGGACAGAGCCTAACATTTAGGTTGGCAGCATACAGACAACACAGTAAGATTGGCCCAGCACGTTATTGTAGTAACAATAAAAATGTTAGCTGCCCTGCGGGAGCTTATCAATACCTTAAATAATGAGGATATTATGTAATGAATAATTCGAAGTTCTTAACACTCACCACGGTATTCTTCTTTTGGGGGTTCTTGGCAGCATCTAATGGAATTTTTGTACCCTTCTGCAAAAGCCATTTTCAACTATCACAATTTCAATCACAGCTGATCGAATTTTCTTTTTATGTCGCGTATTTTGTTGGCTCTCTTCTACTGTTTGCTTATCAGCAAATCGCCAAAATTGATTTACTCAATCATATTGGCTACAAAGCTGGAATTATTTACGGGCTAATCGTATCTGCTGTGGGCGCACTATTAATGATTGCCGCCTTGCACTCTGGTATTTACTGGTTAATTCTCGGCGCATTGTTTGTGATTTGTTTAGGCTTTTCTTTACAACAAACTTGCGGCCAACCCTTTGCTATTGCTTTGGGCGATCCTAAAAGCGGTTCACAACGTTTAAATTTTGCCGGCGGCATTAACTCAGTAGGTACGACTATAGGGCCGTTGGTTATTGGCTATTTACTGTTTGGCTCTCTTGGCAACCTGAATGTTACTGTGGATATTGCTGCCGTAGATAAACTTTACATACTCTTATCTGTACTTTTTCTAGGCGTTGCCTTTTTTCTCTATACCGCCGATTTACCGCGCGTAGAGCACGATGAACCCGTCGAATTGGGTACAGGTGCATTAAAGTATCCACAACTCACATTGGGCATGCTGGCCATTTTTGTTTATGTCGGTGTAGAAGTGACCATTCAAAGTAATCTGGGTGCGTTACTCGCCCTTCCAGAATTCGGTAGCTATGACAAATCACAAATCGCCCCCTTTATTTCACTCTATTGGGGTGGGTTAATGATTGGTCGCCTGACCTACGCAACTGCATTATTCAAAGTTGATCACGCGATGAGAAGTGCCGTTTCTTTACTTTTACCTTTTTGTATTTTTGGTCTTATTTTGGGTATTAATTGGATTGCTGGCTACGATATCAATAAGCTGTTGGTTTATTTCATTCCGATTATTATCGTAGTCGCGGCAATATTTATTAGCGACAACAAACCTTCTCGCTCCTTATTTATTTTTTCAATACTAGGTATTATTGCCATGATAATTGGCATGAATACCACGGGCAAAGTTGCAGTATTTGCATTTGTTAGTGGTGGCCTTGCCTGCTCGGTGATGTGGCCATGTATCTTTACACTAGCCATTACCGGGCTTGGAAAATACACCAGCCAAGGTTCTGCATTTTTAATTATGATGATTTTGGGCGGCGGTATTATTCCACCATTCCAAGGTTGGCTCGCCGACATTTTCGGCATCCATCAATCTTATTTTATTACTATTTTCTTATTTGGTTATCTGGCACTTTATGCAATTATTGCTAAAAAAGTACTCAGAGCACAGGATGCTAATTTTGAGAAAGAAGAGCCAAAATTGAATGATTCGTTTTAATAATTGAGCATTGAAACTTATATTAAAACTTATTAAACTTTATTAAAGCTACCGGCAATACAAATGGTTAAGTTGCTAATGATATATTGTTAGCAACTTAACCATTTTTTTGAATCATCCAGGAAATAATAACCCCTATCGCTTTTGCTGAATGAGTTACTTTTGCTGAATTAATTTCTCCGTCAAACCGAACTCATCCCTTAAAACCGTTTGCAACTCCGTATCTGCCAACTCCCTGCTCTCAACTATACCATTGACCATCTTTTTCAAACGATTTCCCACTAAAATGCTGCGCCCTGTTGGGTTGTGTTTTACGACCAATAATTTTTGCACAAAAATTGCTTCAGGATGCTTTGAGTTTAAAAAATTAGCAGGGAAAAAATCTATCCACTCGTGGGGATACAGATCAAAACCGTATTGACTGACCCACTCACCATCCACCAAAGCTTGCATAATAAAATTATTATCGTCGAGCTTGGCGATTCTAAAAAAATCATCATCTTGCTGTATAGTTTTATCCACCAGACTTAGGTTTAGCGGTGCGCGAATACCAAAACTGCCAAAACCTAAATCACACAACCACAACTGATCATTTGCTTTTACAGCAAGTACCATATGTGTTTTAGGGCGTCGCGCCGGATAAAACATCGGCCGCGCACCAATCAAGGTATATTCAAAACCTAGCGCCGCCAATGCCATCGCGAATAAGCCATTAACTTCATAGCAGTATCCACCGCGAGGATTAAAAATAATTTTTTCAACGATTTCTTCTGGAACCATGGATACAATCTTACCTGCCTGAACATCCAGATTTTCAAATGGCACAGTAAACAACTGACAGCGCATTAAAGCGGCAAGGGTTTTACTATCCGCCGCAGGCACACCTTGATAGCCAATGCGCTTAAAATATTTTTCCAATGTAAAGTTATCTGCTTGCATCGCTATTCACCGAATCATTTGCGCTCATTAATCATTTTAATAAAAAAGCCGCACTAAAATTTAGCGCGGCTTTAACAAATAGCATTAAGATTTAATAACAAATTAACAAATTATTTTCCCATAAAGCGGTTGGTAAACGCTGGCTCTTTATTAACCGTTGCATGAACATCAGAATAACCGTCAGCCGACATTTTTTGCATTTTTAAACCTGCACCTGTCGTACCTACCGGTAAAGTACAAGAGCTGGAGGTACGATAATTAAGCGCTGTTGCCAAATTTAATTCCGCGGAATTACCCAGCATGTGCGTAAAGTCATCGCCCAGTACGCAACCTTTTATATTATCCATTTCATTATCAACCGGCCCTGGCACAAAACCGTCAGAGTACTCGCCAAAACCTTTGTCGTTAACGCCTTTAAATTGAATAGTAAAATAAGTATTGCTGCAATTATCCTGCGCCTGAAAGCCATAGGGCTTGCCGCAGGTTTTAGCGCCAATTTGAATAACCTCAACATTAATACCGCGTAAACTATTGATAACCGATTCACTAGCAGAGCAGGTATCACCAGTGGTGATAACGAATACACGCGTTAAATTTAATGTAGGTAATGCTACATTTGCTGTTGATTTATTATCAAAAGGCCAGGGTACTAAAGGGTTGCCATCAAAGTCTACTGTCGAATATTTATCATTGTAGGTGGTTTTTTCAAACGTTTTATTAGCAGTAGCACTGCTGCCTGCAATCATGTACGCAAGCTCACTGGCAATGTATAAATATCCACCACCGTTATAACGTACATCCAGCACTAAATCAGTCACACCTTGCAACTGATTAACCGCATCAATTAAACCTTGCTCGGCGGTTTTGAGGTGATCATTAAATAAAAAATACCCTACAGTACCAGTAGGTGTATCAATTTTTTTTACATTTTGCACTGGGGTTTTAGTCACCTGTGCAGATACTAATGTGACGGGGTGAGTTACGCCTGAGCCGTAATCTTGCATTTCAAAAATATGGGTTTCACCATTCGCCGCAGGGAATAAGCCTGCATTTAAAGCATCGACATTGTTGCCATTGATAAAATCGACACCATCGATAGAAATTATCTTGGCTCCACGCAGTAAACCTCCATTTGCAGCAGGTGACCCAGCTTCTGTGTAAGCTACTAATACATTGCGCGGCGGCGAACCATCTATCCAGGCCCACTCAACACCATAACCCGTATCAACACCTCCATTTATCAGACCATCCCAAACTGTTGTTTTGTAAAAAAAATGAAAATTATCTTTATTTTTTCCAGAAGCAGTTTTGGCAGTTGTTTTTAATTTTGCAAAATATTCAGTCGGTACCGAATCATTAGCGGGATTAACATCTACAACTTCTTTGTACCAAAGATAAGTATCATTATTCCATGAACGCAAAAAATTATTTTCATCCAGCACTGTGCCTTGAACATCCAAAAAGGCCGCATGAGTAATTGTGTCTATACCTTTCCTTGGCGCTGCACATTTATTAGCAAAAGTACTCGCATCTTTAAAAACACCTGACTTCCAGGTAACTACTTTCAGGGGTGGCACAGCAGACGCTCCTGCCCCCCCACCACCGCAGTCACTTACCGCGAGCGCCAGCACGATCAACAGGAGCAGCCGAAAAAATGCGAACAACGTATAACGAGACTGAAAGTAGGTGAACGACAGGTTAAATAGAGATGATTTCACGAGAGGGTCCCTTAGATTCCAAAAAAGGCATATCACACGAATGTGTACAGCTTATGACAAGACTAAAACTACCATAATCCCTCTATAATCGCCATCCAGCACGCAACAAATCTGACGGACGTAGAAAACCAGCAGTATGATTGGCTAACAAACTGTTATTTTCAGGGAGAATGTTTCGTTAAGAGCTTATTAGCGCTATAGTAAATCATTGCATCGAGTTCACTTTTGTTTAAGGCCAAACCAACATTGACACTTTCCAACACTGACACTTTTTCAACACCGCCACTTTTAGAGTCCCGCCCATGAAATTAACAATCCCTTTGATGTTTAGCCTCAGCTGTGTGCTAATTTGCAACCAGGCATTGGCAGACAAATTGTATAAATGGACAGATAAGCAAGGCATCACTCATTTCAGCGAGCACCCAGCAGCTAATATCAGCAATGAAGTGATTAAGCCGAAAACGGGGCATAGCGACCCTGTAACCTATACCACCCCCACATCCACCCCTTCAACTAACGTCAATTCGTCCGCTGCTGAAGCCAAAGCTGCCATGAAAGACCCCGAACGCTGCGCCAGTGCCCGAAAAAATCAGGAAACCCTGAAAACTTTTTCTCGCATAAAAGTGAAAGGCGATAACGGTGAATACCGTTATTTAACGCCAGAAGAACAGAAACAAAAAATAAGTGAAGCAACCAAAGCGATGGAAGAGAGTTGCAACTAGGTTAACTTCAACAATTTTTTAAATATAATATTTTTTAAGATGCAATCACATAAAAAGGCCGTCATAAACGACGGCCTTTTTATTTACAGTCCAGCTATCATCACATCACTGCAATTATCACTGCAATTTTCTCGCAGCAAACACCAACTTATCCCCCAGCACTTCACCTTGAATAATCGTTCCCGGTAAAAATTTTCCCGCCAGAATATCTTGCGCTAATGGATTTTCAATTTGTTGTTGAATCGCGCGCTTTAATGGCCGCGCGCCATAAACAGGGTCAAAACCAGCAATAGCCAATTTATTCATTGCTGCCTCACTTAAATCCAAACTTAAATCACGCTCCGCTAAACGTTTGCGCAACAAATCTAATTGAATGTCGGCGATACCGCGGATTTGTTCACGCGCGAGCGGATGAAATACTACAACCTCATCTATACGATTCAGAAACTCCGGGCGAAAATGGCCACCAACAACTTCCATTACTGCATCTTTCATGGCGTTGTAGCGGTTTTCATTGTTGAGTGAATTATTCAAATCACCGGACACAAAACTATCGAAACTGACGGTATCAAAAGATTTATCTTCTGCTAATTCTTGAATGCGATCTGAACCTAAATTCGAAGTCATAACGATGACTGTGTTGCGAAAATCTACGGTGCGACCGTGTCCATCAGTTAAGCGACCATCATCCAATACTTGCAATAAAATATTGAATACATCGGGATGGGCCTTTTCGATTTCATCGAGCAGTAACACCGCGTAAGGTTTACGACGTACCGCCTCCGTAAGATAACCGCCCTCTTCATAACCTACATAACCTGGTGGCGCACCAATTAAACGGGCAACTGAATGCTTCTCCATAAATTCTGACATATCAATACGCACCATGGCGTCGACAGAATCGAATAGAAATTCGGCGAGCGATTTACACAATTCCGTTTTTCCCACACCGGTTGGGCCTAAAAATAAAAATGAACCATTGGGGCGATGTGGATCAGATAAACCCGCACGCGAACGACGCACAGCATTGGCAACGGCAACTACGGCTTCATGCTGGCCGATAACACGTTTATGCAACGCCTCTTCCATTCGCAATAATTTATCGCGCTCGCCTTCGAGCATTTTTGAAACCGGAATACCTGTCCACTTGGAAACCACTTCAGCAATTTCTTCTTCAGTGACTTTATTGCGCAGCAATTTCATATCCATCATTTCCGCTTGGCCGGCCATATCCAATTGTTTTTCCAGCTGCGGAATAATGCCATATTGTAATTCTGACATACGCGCCAAATCGCCTTTGCGACGTTTTTCTTCTAACTCCAAACGCGCTTGCTCTAATTGGCTTTTTATTTCTTGTGACCCTTGCAAAGCGGCTTTTTCCGCGCGCCAAATTTCTTCGAGGTCTCCGTATTCACGTTCAAATTTTGTGATGTCTAAATTAATTTTTGCCAGGCGTTTTTTGCTCGCCTCATCTTCATCTTTTTTAACCGCTTCACGTTCAATTTTTAATTGAATTAAACGGCGCTCCAGACGATCCATTTCTTCAGGCTTGGAATCTATTTCCATACGGATGCGGCTGGCGGCTTCATCAATTAAATCAATTGCTTTGTCTGGCAATTGTCGGTCGGTAATATAGCGTTGTGATAATTTTGCGGCGGCGATAATGGCCGAATCAGTAATGTCGACGCCGTGGTGAACTTCGTAACGCTCTTTTAAACCGCGCAAAATCGCAATGGTGTCCGATTCATTAGGTTCATCCACTTGTACTTTTTGGAAGCGACGCTCCAGTGCAGCATCTTTCTCAATATATTTACGATATTCATCGAGCGTCGTAGCGCCCACGCAGTGCAACTCACCACGCGCTAACGCTGGTTTGAGCATATTACCTGCATCCAGTGCACCTTCAGCTTTACCTGCGCCAACCATGGTGTGAATTTCATCGATAAATAAAATGATGCGGCCTTCTTGTTTACCCAATTCATTGATCACCGCTTTTAACCGCTCTTCAAAATCACCGCGAAATTTTGCACCGGCAAGCAAGGCACCCAAATCTAATGACAACAAGCGCTTATTTTTTAAACCTTCAGGCACTTCACCATTAATAATACGCTGCGCCAAACCTTCAACAATAGCGGTTTTACCTACGCCAGGTTCACCAATTAATACCGGATTATTTTTGGTACGGCGTTGCAATACTTGAATGGTTCTACGAATTTCATCATCGCGCCCAATGACCGGATCAAGCTTGCCCGCTTCCGCACGCGCGGTTAAATCTACAGTATATTTTTCCAATGCCTGACGATTACCTTCTGCATCTGCATCATCAACGGTTTCACCATCACGCACTTTGGTGATAGCTTGCTCCAAACGCTGGACATTGCCGAATTTTTTTAATAATTCGCCAATAGGATTTTCAGTGTCGCTCATTGCTGTAAGCAAAACCAAATCGCTCGAGACAAATTTATCGCCAATTTTTTGCGCGCGCCTATCGGCCAAATTTAATAAGCGCGCCATTTCTTGCGCCATGCCAACTTCACCCGTTGGATTTTTTATACGCGGTAAATTTTCTAATTGTTGCTCTAACGCCGCACGCAAACCTGCCACATCAAATCCGGCGCGAGTGAGTAACAGTCGCACACTTGCGGCGCCTTTTTGATCGAGTAACGCCAAGAGCAGATGAATTGATTCAAGTTGGCTATGGTCACGCCCCAAAGCAAGTGATTGGGCATCAGAAAGTGCAAGCTGCAACTGATTTGTTAGACGGTCTATACGCATGTGCTACCTCAAGATCAAACATTGACTAATATGTGAAACTGAATATGGCCGTAACTATGCCAGTGACTATGGCAACAACTATGACAGTAACGTGGGGACAAACGAAATCTTTTCAAGCAAGAAAGAGCATTATGAAGGAAGCAATAGCAGAGTAATTGCGATAAATCAATTATTGGAAGGATGTAGAGCGCACGCAACAGGTTTAGGGCTACCAAGAGCAAGATTATTCATCATCTTATCATTGACCAGCAGGAGGCATTTGTAATTAGGATTGCCGCAATTTAACAGCTCCATCGCGGCTAAATCTTCTAACGTCCTGTTGGAAGATTTAGCAAATATGTAGCGGTGATATAGCAGTATTGAACGACGCTCGCTCTTATCCATAAACCATTTATCCGTGAACCATTTCCGTGAACCATTTTTTACGCAAACCTTATTACTGAAAAATCCCCTGGCTGCGCAAATAATCTTCATAGCTACCGCTAAAATCAATCAAACCATTCGGTTGCATATCGATAATACGAGTGGCAAGTGACGAAACAAATTCACGATCGTGACTCACAAAAATTAAAGTACCGGGATAATTTTCCAATGCGAGATTGAGCGCCTCAATAGATTCCATATCCAAGTGATTGGTGGGTTCATCCATCAATAATACGTTAGGGTTTATCAAACTCAGTTTGCCAAACAGCATGCGGCCTTGCTCACCACCGGAAATAACTTTCACCGATTTTTTAACTTCATCATTCGAAAATAACATGCGCCCAAGTGCACCGCGAACCAGTTGCTCATCGCCTTTTGTCCACTGTTTCATCCAATCAAATAAATTACTATCGTCAGCAAAATCATCCGTATGATCCTGACCAAAATAACCTATCTCAGCTTGCTCTGCCCATTTTATAGTGCCCGCATCAGCAGTCACATCACCAAACAAACAACGCAGCAATGTAGTTTTACCTGCACCGTTTGGGCCGATGATAGCAATGCGTTCACCGGCATCAACTTGCATATTTAAATCGCTAAATAATGTGCGATCAAAACCTTTGCTGACGCCTTCAAGCGTAACAGCTTGACGATGTAATTTTTTATTTTGGTTAAAACGAATGTAAGGGCTAACGCGGCTTGACGGCTTCACATCATCCAATTGAATTTTATCAATCTGTTTGGCGCGTGAAGTAGCTTGCTTGGCTTTGGACGCGTTAGCAGAGAAGCGACTAACGAAAGATTGCAATTCAACAATTTGCGCTTTCTTTTTCGCATTTTCAGACAATAATTTTTCGCGCACTTGAGTCGATGCCATCATGTAATCGTCATAATTGCCAGGGTACACACGCAACTCACCGTAATCCAAATCTGCCATGTGGGTACACACGCTGTTAAGAAAGTGGCGGTCATGCGAGATAATAATAATGGTGCTAGTGCGCGCAGTAAGTACACCTTCAAGCCAGCGAATAGTGTTGATGTCGAGGTTGTTAGTAGGTTCGTCGAGCAGCAATACTTCCGGATCAGAAAACAATGCTTGTGCGAGCAATACCCGCAACTTAAAACCGGGAGCAATTGCGCTCATCAAGCCACTGTGTTGTTCGATGGGGATATCCAGACCTAGCAACAACTCACCAGCGCGCGACTCAGCAGTGTAACCATCCATTTCCGCGAAATGTACTTCCAGTTCGGCAACGGCCATGCCGTCAGCTTCACTCATATCCGGTAAGTTATAGATTCGGTCGCGCTCTTCTTTAATGCGCCACAGCTCGGTGTGCCCCATGATGACCGTATCCAATACCGTAAAGTCTTCATAGGCGAATTGATCTTGCTTTAGCTTCCCCAAGCGCACATTGGGCTCGAGCATCACTTGCCCGGCAGATTGCTCTAAATCACCTCCCAAAATTTTCATGAAGGTAGATTTACCGCAGCCATTGGCACCGATCAAACCATAACGGTTGCCATTATTGAACTTTACGGAGACGTTTTCGAACAGTGGCTTGGCGCCAAATTGCATGGTGATGTTAGCAGTAGAAATCACGGAGTTACCTAATCAGTTTAAAAAGCGCGCATTCTACTGGATCTGGCGACAATTACCCACCGCTGTAGAAGGAATAACGTAAAACTCGATATACCCGTGGAAATTAACTATGCTTAGTTACCCTATCATTACAAAAAAAGCGCTGATCAGATGATGTACTCCCCAAGTAGTTTTAACCCTGCATTCAAGACTTCTTTTCATGAGTAGCCTTAAGCTTTGTATGATTCACCTTATTAGAAAAAAAATAATCACTTCCGCATGCATCCTGTGGCTCGGCATTGCTGTGAGCAGTGCAAACGCCGAAAACAGCAAAACGGCAGAAAGCGGAGCAAAGACACATTCGGCGGTTAACTACGCCGCCAATACACTCACTAGCTCATCTACCCACAGCAATGAACTAGTGAAAAGCACGGCGCCAAAATCTATCCTGCATATCACTACGCCACCACTTGAAAAATCTGCCCATGTACATGAAGCTTTTTTTTTACAAGTGTTGCAACTTGCATTAGAAAAAAATGTTGCAACCGACGGCCCTTTTGTTATCGAGCAGCACCGCGAACACTTTTCGCATAAACGTTTTTTATCAGAATTATCGCGAGAAAATGGCGCCATCGACATTATATGGACTATGAATGACAAAAGGCGTGAGCAAGAATTATTGCCGATAAAAATATCACTCTTACGCGGACTCAATAGTTATCGTATTTTTTTAATCAGAAAAGAAGATCAAGAAAAATTTAATTCAATCACTACGCTGCAAGATCTCAGCAAACTTGCTGCAGGATCAGGTGCCATTTGGCCAGACACACCCATTTTAGAAAGCAATGGTTTGCCAGTCATTACCGCGGCCCATTACGAATTGCTGTTTACTATGCTTGCCGCCAAACGTTTTGATTATTTCCCGCGTGGGCTTTATGAAATATGGAATGAGCAACAAGCAAATATTGACAAGCAATTTAGTATTGAGCAGACACTTATGCTGCACTACCCAGCACCCATTTATTTTTTTGTGAACAAAAAAAATGCGGCTCTTGCTAACAGAATCGAACGCGGCTTATTACTGGCAATGAACGACGGCAGTTTTGACCGGCTGTTTTTCAGCATTCCCGGCTTTAAAAAAGGGTTTGATGAAATGCATAACTCATCGCGCCGCATATTGACATTAACCACTAATTATAACGATGGGGATTAAAACAGCTGACACGAAAGCAGCAATGAGTTTCACTTCCAATATCGTCGTAATACACGATGATAAAATAGCGAAGGCCACGCAAGACTGGTAGAATTCGGCACTTTTGATCATCCCAGAAATTTTATAATGGAAACTAATTCACAACATCAATTTTGGCGTAACCATTTTTATTATCCACTCGCCGTTTTCATCCTGCTGGCACTGCTGGTGGAGCTCGGCGGCATTGACCTGCGTGTTGCTGATTATTTATACACATGGGAGGGTGGCAGCTGGGCACTCAAAGAGGCCTGGGTTACCAGCACGTTAATTCACAAAGCGGGTAAATATCTATCGCTACTCATCGCCTTAGTGATTTTGATTGCATTACTACAAAGCTACGTCACGCGCAAGCTGCAACTCTGGCGCCGCGAGCTTGTCTATTTGCTCTGTGCCGCAGGCGGCGGCAGCGCACTTATCGGCTTGATAAAATCATTCAGCCATGCTTCTTGTGCGTGGGACTTTTCCCGTTATGGCGGTAAAACAGAATACACAACCGTTTTTAATGAGCTCTTGCATGGTAGTGGTGCCGATTGTTTTCCTGCCGGGCACGCTAGTGGAGGCTATGCATGGGTTGCATTGTATTTTCTCGGAGTACATTTACAGTCCCGCTGGCGTTGGGCAGGCTTAGCCTTTGCCTTGAGTGTGGGTTTAATTTTCGGTATATCACAACAACTGCGCGGCGCACATTTTATTTCGCACGATCTATGGACGCTCGGCATCTGCTGGTTTTTCTCCTTGCTGATTTATAAACTAATGCTCGTCAATCATAAAATCAAAGACTAAACGTATTATTACGAGGCAACCATGGCTCTATTTTCACGCAAAAAATCGGAGCTGAGCTTTCCCAGCCTTGAACGCAAACCCAATTTTTTTTCATACACCATGAGTAGCACGAAATTTACGCTATTACTAACCTGCTTATTTTTGATTTTTTATAACGCTGCATTTTTTCACGCATTGATACAAGTGATTGAATTTACCAGTATAAAAAACATTTTATTTGCTGCAAGCGTTATTCTGATTGCCGGTATAGGAATTAACTTAGTATTGTCCCTGATCGTGTTGCCCCGCGTCGCCAAACCATTTATTATTTTTATTTTACTTTCGGCGGCAAGCGCAGCTTATTTCATGAACACCTATGGGATTGTGATTCACAAGACCATGATTCAAAATACATTCGAGACTGATGCCAAAGAAGCTAGCGGCCTATTTAATAGCACGCTGGTTATTTATTTATTTATTCTAGGGCTCATTCCGAGCCTATGGGTCAGCCGCGTAAAACTACAATTTGGCACTCTAAAACAAGAGGCTATTCGCTTATTGAAGTTGTGGGGAATTGCACTTCTAACCGTTGCTATTCTCATCATGAGTTTTTCTGCCGATTACGCGTCCTTCTTCCGCAACAATAAAAATATTCGCGAAATGATAAATCCTGTTAACTTTATCTACGCCACAATTGCCTATCTCTCAAGCAGCAACAAATTTATTACTGTTTTCCCCATAGGCGAAGATGCAACACTCAATGCGCTCGGAAAATCCTTCACCAAACCGACATTATTTGTTCTAGTGATTGGTGAAACTGCACGTGCAGATCATTTCTCTCTTAATGGTTACGACAAGCCTACAAATCCCCTGTTAGCTCAACAAAATATTATTAACTACAGCCAGGTTACTTCATGCGGCACCGAAACTGCAGTATCAGTACCCTGCATGTTTTCTACCTTGGGCCGCAACAAATATTCAGATAAAAAAGCCAAATCGCAAGAAGGCTTATTGGATGTGTTAAAACATAGCGGCTACTCGGTACTATGGCGCGACAATAACTCAGGTTGCAAAGGTACCTGTGCACGCGTCACCTATGAAGACATGTCAAATTTAAAAGTACCGGAATTATGCAATGAGCATGAATGCTTCGACAATATTCTGTTGCACGAGTTAGATAAACAAGTAACTAACATGTCCGGCAACAAAGTTATTGTCATGCATCAAAATGGTAGCCATGGCCCTGAATATTACCGCCGCTATCCAAGTAATATGGAAGTGTTTAAGCCTGTGTGCCGTGTCAACAAATTGCAGGACTGCACGAAAGAAGAAATCAATAACGCATTTGACAACACTATTCATTACACAGATTACTTTTTAAATAGCACCATTGAATGGCTAAAAACACAAAGCACCCAATACAATACCGCACTGATTTATTTATCTGATCATGGCGAATCGCTTGGTGAAAAAAATCTCTATTTGCATGGAATGCCTTATTTAATTGCACCCTACGAACAAAAACACATCCCGTTTTTCTTTTGGTTTTCAGAAAGCTTTACGCAAAATAGTAAAATTAATTTTGACTGTTTACGCGGGCTAACTAACAACGAATACTCACAAGACAATCTCTTTCACACCACACTGGGCTTGCTCAATGTAGCAACAAAAGAATATAAAGCAGAGTTGGACATGGTACAGGGCTGTCGCGAACCATAAATATTGCGTTTAATATTTGCTCCACCTTTAATAACAGCTCCATCGCATTTAATATCGGCTATGCAGTATTCAATAACAATGACCACAGGTAGGAGTTAATTTTATGCCAAAGTTTATTTTATTTTTACTGTTTGTAGTAGCAACTAACTTGGCAGTTGCTACTACCCATCCTGTTACAACAATAAATACCAATCCAACTACAGCACCAGACTGGTCGTTAAAAAAATGTCCACCGCTGGCAATAACCTCGCGCATACCGGTGTCACGCGACGGCGTAAGAATAGAAGACATTAGCTTCCAGGGCTGCCATGGCAACAACGTTAGTGCATTGTTAGTAGGCCCACTTATTCGCAAGCCCGGCAAGCAACCTGCAATCGTTTATGTTCATTGGTATGAACCCAATGCAGTCAACTCCAACCGCACGGAATTTCTAGACGAAGCAAAACGCATGGCACGCAAGGGCGTTGTTTCACTACTGGTATCTACTTTTTGGTCGGTACCTGGCGGCGATTACCAACAGCGTCGTTGGCAAGATGATTACGACAACACAATTAACCAAACGCAAGATTTATTGCGTGCCATTGCCATTGTGCGCTCACTGCCTGAGGTCGACAAAAAACGCATCGCCTATGTAGGCCATGATTATGGAGCGGCATTCGGCGCAATCGTTTCTGGCATAGACACCAAAGTTAAAGCCTTTGCATTAATTGCCGGATGCCCGAAAATTACTGACTGGTATTTGTATGGCTCACACTCAGGCACGCCAGACGATCATGAGCGATTAAAATTTGTCGGCTCATTTAAACGTATACAACCAGTGACTATGTTAGCAAAAGCGAAGAGCCGCGTATTGTTACAATATGGGAGTGATGATAAGTATATTTCACTGAAAGACGCAGAAGAAATGCATAAGGTTGCACCACAAAATTCTCGCTTTGTTATTTATGATGCGGAACATGCAATGGCGCTCCCGTTAATTGCTCGCGACCGTCGTGAATGGCTTGAAAAAGTTTTGACATTAAGTCAAAAATAAAAACTCCCTTTATTATTTATTTTTTGCTTCAATCCACTGCGACATATATTGCGTACTTTTATGTAAGTGATGGCGCAACATGGTGCCAACAAAATTTTGCTGGCGCTCTTGCGAGAGATTATTTTCCAAACTTTCAATTCTTGCCAGCAATAAACTGGCGTAATTTTCTTGTGAGAAATATTGAGTTAAAATTTCCAGTCCCTGTTGCTGCGCTTTTTGCCAAGGCACTTCATCGGTGTAGAGTTTTATAGCAGCAGCGGCGATAGCTACTGCGGAATTTTCAACTGCACCACCCCACGGCAAGCCATCACTCATTGCTTCTGCACCAATTTCGGTAGTCACACTCGGCGTAGCAGTGCGCATTGCATCCATTAGCTTGCCTTTTATTCCCGCGCCAAAACGCAGGGGCGCCAGACAAACACGCGCATTTTGCATGACTTGCAACGCATCACCTGCCCAACCTTTCACTAAAAAACCTTGCTTCGTGTTATGCAATTGCGTGGCTTTAGGTGGAGGGTAAGCACCGTAAATATGTAACTCAGCCTGCGGAAGCTGCGCACGAATTAATGGCCAGATAGCGTGTTTTAAATAGAGCACCGCATCCCAATTTGGCTCATGACGAAAATTTCCGATTGAAATAAAATGTTGCCGCTCGGAAAACAAAGGAAAAGTAGATTGTTCTACAGTATTCACTGTTAAAAACGGACAATAATGCAATAGCTGCTTAGGCACGACGAAATATTCGGCGAGCAAGTTCATTTCAAACCGCGAAATTATTAGCGTGAAATCACAACGATAAATCGCTGCAATTTCACGCTGCGTCGTATCGTCTTCGACCATGCAGGCATAAAGCTCTGCACTAGCTGCCAATACCGGAGCAACACTTTGTCGCTCAGTTTCGTTTGCAGTATTTGTTTGTATCTTTTTTAATAATTGATGCCGCGCATGACGCAGGCTGTGTAAATCTTCTGTATCTAATATTCGTAACGCCCGAGGACAGACTTGCTCAACGCGCCAGGCAAATTGTTCTTCCGTAAAAAACCGATCAAACAAAACTATATCCGGCTTTAGCTCTGCCAAAAAATCATTAAAACTGGAGCTATTGAGTTCAATGGATTTTTCTTGTACACCCAAACTAACCAAGTCCGCACGATGCTCTGACAATGTCGCCGCTGAAGCAAAAATAACTTGATGGGAACTAGCCAGAAATAATTGGATGAGTTCCAGCATGCGGCTTCCGGCTGCGGAAGATTTTGGTTCCGGCCAGACATAACCGATGATAAGTAGTTTTTTCATAGGATTAGACTTTCAGAATTATTTTGTGGGCCCATTAAAAAGTCGACAGCCCCCAAACCTGCTGCACGCCCTGTAGCAAAACAAGCTGTTAATAAATACCCACCCGTTGGCGCTTCCCAATCCAGCATTTCGCCTGCACAAAAAATACCAGGGGATTTTTTTAACATTAGCTGCGAATTTAATTCAGAAAATAGAATTCCACCAGCGGTGCTAATCGCCTCATCTATTGGACGAAAACCAGTAAGGGTTAAGCTTAATGATTTAATAGCTTGCGCAAGTGCCAACGAGTCTTGCCAAATAGTAGCTGGAGTCAATTCACGCAAGAGCGCAAGTTTAATTGGCGATAGATTTAATTGTTTACGCAAAAAATTACTGCTGGAATTCTTACCGCGAGGTTTATTTAATTGCACGATTATTTTGTCGAGATCAAGGTCTGGCAACAAATCGATATGCAATTGGGCTTCACCACGAGCAAGAATTAAATCCCGCAAGCTCGCTGAAAGTGCATACACACTCGTGCCTTCAATGCCCGTTGCGGTGATGAGTGCTTCGCCGCGAACAGACTGTAATTTATTCGCTAAAGTGGTAACGCTTAAACTTATCGTAAGCAATGGCTGACCGGAAAACTGGCTTCGTAGCAGTTCGCTCCATTGTGTTTCAAACCCACAATTACTTGGCAATAAATCTGCAACACCAATTTTTTTAGCGCGCAGTAATTTTACCCAGGCACCATCAGAGCCTAAACGCTGCCAACTAGCACCGCCAAGCGCCAGAACAACGGCATCTGCATGAATGTTTTTTTCAGCAGCTATTCCATCAATATTTGCATTGAATCGCAATAAACTTTTTCCGGATGTTTGTGCGTCAGCTTTTTGTGTAGCAGATTCTTGTGTAGCGTCAACCCAACCTAGCCAACGATGGCGCGGATAAATTTTTACACCGAGCTCGCGCAATCGATGCAACCACGCTCGCAATAAAGGCGCAGCTTTCATATCGGTTGGAAAAACTCGGCCAGAAGAGCCGACGAAGGTTTCAATCCCTAATCCATGAATCCATTCGCACAACTCATTTGCGGAAAAGATATCAAGATGAGGTTTTAAAGATGGCGACGCTTGTGCATAACGCACCAGTAATTTTTTGTGTAGTTCAGAATGGGTGATGTTCATACCACCCACGCCCGCCAATAAAAATTTTCGCCCGACCGAGGGCATAGCGTCGTAAATACTAACGTCAAAACCTGCTTGCGCAATAACTTCTGCAGCCATTAACCCTGCAGGGCCGCCACCAATAACAACAACCAGCTTATTCTTCTGCGTCTGGTTCATCAGGGCGAACATAGATTTTATAATTTTCGCGATAGTCTTCAAGATTTTCGCGCAGAATTTCACGGTAACGATTGGTTAAATATTTTTCCGAGCTTTCTATTTCATCGATATATTCTTTGCGATCAATGGATGAAGTGGCCACGACAAAGGCATTAAAGCGCGCAGCCGCATTTAATAATGCGGCACTGACAATACCAGGATCAGCATCTTCGCAGGCATCATTGGCTTTTTGAATGAAAGCATCCGCCAAATCCCAAAACACCTTGTCATCTTCATTGCTCATAGTGCACACCCTTCACGCTGTAAAAATGAAAAAAGCGTTCCGGCTAAGGAACGCTTTTAATGAGGCTTAGTTTACGCTTGATAGCCTGCAGAATAAAGCACAGGGCTATTACTGCTGTTATTAAACTTTATGGCTCTACCGCGACAAAAGGTTTGTCTGCATGCGCGGTGCCTTTAAGTTGTATTAATATATTCATGCTTTTTTTATCCACCAGCATTTTTTGGTAAAGCGCAATTAAGTTTTCTTTGTCTACCTTTTCCAAGGCTGCCAGGTAGCGCCAACGCGCATCAAAATTGTAATGCGCAGCCCAAAAATCGCCAGGGTATCGTTTAGCTTCCGCATAAAAATCCGTAGGTTTTTGCAGTACACTTGCCACTTCAGCTCTTTTAAATTGTTCAATTAGCGCTGGGTCTATAGCTTTGAGCTGAGGCATAAATTCCGTGCGAAATTTATCCATACGCGCTTTTATACCGACTAAATCGGTATTGGTGCTCTGCACGTACATGACAAAGCCTGGGTAATCATCAACAGGAATTGCCGAGCTGCCCACCACATAGCCGATTTGCTCATTGGTTCGCAATTGACTGAAAAATATATTTTGATAAA
>JAYTSJ010000144.1:0-8096 GCA_043745725.1 Gammaproteobacteria bacterium
CTACCGGTTACCCAGGTATCAAATAAATCAATATCATTGTAAGTATGCGGCAAGCTAACCGCAGTCCACTTGCTATCATCAAAGCTTTGTGTTTCTGCACCTGCAGGGCTTGATTTTATAAACTTCCAATCGTAATCAAGGTTGTATTCGATACGATTATTAGCAGGTACGGTATAAGCGAATACTGAGGGAAATACCATAAACGCGAGCAGTAGAAAAACGAGCCTGACCTTATCTTTATTATTCAGCATGTTAAAATCTCAACTGTTAATTGATGTATATAATTGATGTAAATAGAAATCACCTTCATAAATTTTTGTGTGGTAAATTCCGTTATAAAAACCAGTAAATATAACGATGAGCACAACCAGCACGAATGTTTATTAGGGTTTATTGCAAGTCTTTAAAAAAGTAATTACCAGCCGACAGATGAGTGCATACCAGAATTCCAGATAGAAAGCCGCAAATAACTCCTCTCATTTACAGTTAATTTTCACTTTGGGCAACGAGCCTATTACATATGTAAAAAGTGGGAAGATAGAATGAGAAGGGCTTCTCATTAAATGTGATTCAAGGGTAGGACTCCAAGCTTCTGAATCCGACCTTCGATCTGTTGAGCCCGCATGAAAAGAAAAGGAGTTACGGTATCCGCCCGACAATCAACGTTTGGCATAAACAGCTTATTAAAAAACATATCACCCCATGTGGGTGATACTCACTTTGTTAAATTTGTGCGGCGTCTAAAGTATGATATTTTAATTGCGGGCGCATTACTTTGAAATTGATTACTCCTAACAGTGAGGTAAGCGACACTTTTTAAGTGGTGATAATGGAATACTTTTGCGCAGCAAAACCATAAATGTGCAACTTAAAGACTGTCCAGCGTAGGCACGAAGTGCCAGCGGTGCTTGAATGACTTGTAAGTAAATCATTTTAATTTGAGACCGGCACTTACAAAGCTTCACTTAAAAAATTTACCTCAATGGTCAGCCCTGCTGGATCTTTAAAAAATACTTGAGTCATTCCAACTTCAGGCAATGACCCACATGTATATTCGACATTCAAATACTTTAATCTCTCAAGCAATATTTTTAAACCAGTAGTTTGAAACGCAATGTGATCCAGGTAACTTCTACCTTCTGAACTATTATGTTCATAGCTTTCCGTTAAATGCAAAATGGCGCTTTCCTCTGAATATAACCAAAAACCATTACGTTTAAACTTTGGTCTAAATCCTTCTTTCAAATTAAAAACATCGCAATAGAACGTCTTTACATTCTCAAGCAATACTATAGGTGCGCTAATATTAATATGTTCAATGTGCATTTTTTACCTTAACAGTTCATTCAACATTCATGGTCGTATATAGTGCTGATACAGCATTGGAGTAATAAGGGTATTTTATAACAGCACCTGCGCTAACAAAAAAACTAATGGTGCGCGGCCTTTAAAGTCAAAATACGGTGCCGGTATAAACCATACGGTATTTTTAGTTTTTACCAAAGCCAAAAAAGCTACCCACCCATGCGAGTAGCTTGATCTCATTTAAATTACTTACTCACCACCTCAACCCAATATCCTTTAGATCTTGCATGAATTTTTTCGTCGTACATTGGTGCGGCTTGCCATGCGGGTAAATAATATTTTCCCGCGTAACTTGCATTTAAAATCACGCGCAGGGTAATGCTGGTTTGACTGCGGTCGTGGTAGCGGTAGCTCCAGTAGTAGTCGTGCCATAAGCCAAAATAGCTGAGTACGCGGTCATCGCGAATGTCCATATGATCTATACCTTTCGGTAATTGATTGCCTTCCAATCTTTCATTGCGAATTTGCCAGCCGCTGGGCATCACCATGTTAAGTGCAACATCTTCGAGTTTATTCGCGAGCGCTAAATTAAAATCTGCACTCACAGTAACTTCTGCAACGAAGTCGGTGCCTTGAGGTAATTTTTCTATGTTGATTGGTTTGTTATCCATACCTAAAAAATTCACCGCAATTTTTAAACCGTTGCTATCTGCTTGCTCATCCATATTTGCGGGTATGCCGCGATTACTGACGAGCACGCGTAGGTTACTTTTGCTGTCGTCGTTGCGCACGGCGATTTTTGTTTGGCTAATGGTTTGTTTGTAAAACGTTTGCTGCACCTGTTCTTTTTTCCAATTTGCAGTAGGCGTTTCTTTTATGGAAAATTTCATGCCTTGATTATTTGCACCGCGTTTATTGGCGAATTCGCTCATGGCGAGTAATGCCCACGAGGTTGAATGCGTTGAATACCATTCATCACTACCTAAACCTGTAGCCACTTGTTCTGCTAATTGCCAAGCTTGCTCACTACTGCCCATGTCTGCTTTCAGCATCGTTAGCAACAATAAACTTTGGTCGCGCAAATCAGAGGCGTAGGTATAACTGAAATAAGTGCGTGCAGGAATCGCAGCAGTTAACGTGCCGATAATATCTTTACTCGCATCTTTTAGGCCCATATGCAAATACGCAGAACCTAACAACCAGCGCGCGGTTAATTGTTTACCCGCATCCAGGTGAATTAATTTTTCGCGCAGGCGGTTCATCGCTGGTAATTCAGCTTTATCAGCGAGTGCCAAAGTGTATAAACGATAGGCCGCAACTTCATCGGAGTAATCATTTTGCTCGCCACTAGCACGCGCTTGTTCTTGCTGATACTTTGCCCAATTATCCAGCATGCTACTAGGCACTGCGTAACCGGTGCGTTTTGCTTCTACTAAAAAATGCCCTGCATAATTGCTGGCCCACTCATTGACATAACCATCTCCCGGCCAATAACTAAAACCGCCAGAGGTAGTTTGGAAACTGGTGAGCTTATCAATTGCTGCAGCAATATTTTTATCGATATCAGCTTTTTGTTTGCTGTCGAGCGCGACTAACTGCGCTAAATGCAATTGCGGAAATACCGATGAAGTTGTTTGTTCCACGCAACCGTGCGGATAAGTAATTAGATAACTTAAACGCTTTTCCAAATTAAGTGGAGGCAAAGTACTCGCTTCAATAGTTGCGGTATTTGTGCCAGCCATACCTTGTGCTTCAAGCGGAACTTGCCATTCTTCACCGGGAGCCAACAATTTGGTTTGCCAAACAACAGTAGGTGGATTTGCTGGGCGGCTATCGATATAAATTTCTTGTGTTGCCACTTCCTCAGCACCACCTTCAACACTGGCGCGCGCGGTAATTTTTACGCGACCTTTACCGATACGATCATTAACCTTCAAACGCAAGCTGGCAATTGCATCACCGGGTTTGGTAAAATTTAATTCAGCTTTATTATCAATTAATGTAAAAATTTCGTTAGCTTCAACGGATATTTCCACTTTTTTAATTTTACTATCGCTGGAAAAAACATTTACTGGCAGCATCACCTCTTCACTGGGGCCAAGCACGCGCGGCAATGTAGCATAGAGCACTAATGGTTGCGTAACTTGCATGGTTTTTTCAATTTTTCCGTATGCCGGAGCTTTACTGGAATCACCCGCAACTAACATGACCCGCACTGCACCCATATAAGGCGGCAAGGTAATTTCATGTACGCGCGTTTCATTCGCCGCTAAAGTAAATGCACCAAGGAATTTAACGATGGGAGGAAAACGGCGCTCGCGGCGCTTACGCTCTGCTTCTTGTGCGGCATCACTACCACCAATTGCGAGAATGCGTTCGAGTGATGCGCCATAAGCACCGACTACTGAATCAAACATATCCCAGGTAGCAACGCCCAGCGCTTCGCGACGATAAAAATTACTGTGCGGATCAGGTGCAGTAAAGCCGGTTAAACCCAACAGGCCTTCATCGACCATTGCCAAAGTGTAAGTCATCGCGTGGCCAGTTTTTTCACTCACCTTCACAGAGAATTTCGATTCCGGGCGAACTTTTTCCGGCACATCAATTTGTGGAATTAAATGCGTTGCCGGATCTTCTACTAGCAAAGGTACAATGCCGTACAAGCGCATAGGCGCGTCAGATTTGCGCGCTTGATGTGGCAACAGCAACACCATATTCACATAAGCATTTGGCGCCATTGCCGATGTTACTGGCAGCTGCACTTCGCTTTGATTTGGTTTTAAATCCAGCCAGCGATGTTCAATAACACGGCTGCCATTTTCAATGCTGAGCAACACGCGGCCTTGAATGGATTTTGGTAAACGTACTGTTGCCGTATCGCCAACCTGATATTTTTCTTTATCCGTACTGAGCATTAATTGTGTAGCAGATTCCGGATTTTTTTCGTTGCTTGAACTCCAGCCCAGATATACGACCTGCCCCGCACAGTGATTGGATTCTCTGTCGCACACGCGAATTAAATGGCGACCCCAATCGTAAGCTTCTTTTTTCAAAATCCAACTGGCGCGACCTTGAGCATTACTTACTAAAGATTCTTTTTTAATCGGCGTGTGACTGCTGCTACCAATATAAGCGGCAATATCATCACTGCCTTCATCCCACCACCAGCGCCAACCGATTGCATAAACGGTGACTTCAATATTGCGTTTCGCAGCAACTTTGCCTTTATCATTTAGCGTTTGAAAAATGATTTCATGATCAGTGTCGCGGCTAATAGAATTATAATAGCCATCACCTTTTGGCATTAGCATGCCCACCCAATGTTCGTAGGGCGATACATCATAGGTACGCAATGCGGTGCTAAAATTTCCACTCTCTTCAAATACGCGAGTGTTAAACATAGCGAGCAACATACCCGGTGGTGAATCGTTGGCTTCAAGATTTAATTCAATCTCAGCCTTACCATCACTATTTAATTTTCCATCAAACACTTTTTGTGAGCTGGTTTCAAAGGTGCGCGATGGGTCGTCAAACACAAACTGATTAAAACCTTCGAATACCGTTTTTTTGGTAAATAATTTTACTTCGGAATCTGCTTTTAAACTGTCTGCTGTTGCGCCATGCAACCATTGGCTAAACAGATGCGCTTTTTGCGGCATATCAGCCAGGCTTAATATAGGGTTATCAAAGGTCATATCAATTTTTAAACGGTTAGGCGTTACCATTTCCACTTTAATGACCTTATCAAAAAAGCGATTGCCCACATGCACTACTGCACGCCAATTTCCGGTGGGTGCTTTCTCATCGGTTTTTAAAGTAAAAGGATAAAAATTATTCACCGGTGTTACGTTAGTTTGGCTAAAAACTTTCTTACCTTGTGGATCAAAGAAATCCAGAGTAACAGGGTAGCCCGCGGGCAAACGCTCTTCTTTATCCTGCAAAATAAAGGTTAGGAAAATATCATCACCAGGGCGCCATACATCGCGCTCGCCGTAAATAAAACCTTTTAAACCTGCTTTAACATGCTCACCACTAACATCAAATTGATTTGTAGGTAGCGCTTCATTTTTAGGTAGCCGCAAATAACCAAACTGTTTTTCTTTTTGTGCCTGCAAATAGAAAGGGACGCCCTCGGTATTAATATCTACCATGCCATAGCTGTCGGTAGTGCCTTTACCGATTACTTGTTGTTGATAATTAAAAACACTGATTTCCGTACTCGATAATGGTTCTGCATTATTTAAACCAGTGGCGATTACGTGCAGCAAATTATCGCTGCCACGTTTTGCCATTAAACCAATATTTGACACCATAAAAGTGCGCGTGGTTTTAATATTGTTATTGTAGCTATAGGCATAATAGGAATCATTGCAAGGGTTATTAACTTCACTGTAATTCCAATAGCCTTCAGATTGATAGTACTGACGATACCACGCTGGTTCATCACTGCTTTCACTACTTCCACCACCACCCTCATCGCCTTCTTCATCGTAAGAATCATTTCTGCTCTCGCTGTTGCCCGGCATTTTCTTTACCGGTTCTTTGGGTCGTTCTTCTGCGCAGGTGTACACTGAATTACTGCGATCAATTTGCAACTCCACGCGCACTAAACCGTCCGGATGTTGCGCCATCAATTCGGTTAAATCCAAATTAAAACGCTGCGAAGCATCGCGCGCAATTTCTGGTAGACGATATACTTTGCGCCACAAATAGCGGCCTTCTTTGGTAGGTGCCGACGAGGGATTTAGATTCGTATTTTCTTGCAGATATTCGCCAATATTGTTGGCATAAACTTTAAAAGCCAGTACTTGAACAGAATCTACACTCACCGCTTCAAACGGTACCGTTAAGTGTTCAGCGGGCGGAAGAATGCTGGTGTCTTTACCGACAAAATTCACACTGGGCTTTTCTAACAATAAGACAAGGGAATGATGATAATCTTCACCTAGCGCCTGACGAGTAGCACTTTGCACCGCGGAATTAATGACTAACTCTTGTGGGCCTGAACCAATTTTTTCCGGATAAATACGCAAATGACTGCCGTCAATTTTTACCGCAAAATTCTTTTTCGCGAGTGTTACCAAACCTTGTAAATTTTGTGCAGCATTGATGGGGTTGGAAAAATTAACTTCCACATACAGTGACGGTATACGCACCACTTCCACACCGGTAACTTTAAAATCTGTCAGTGCGGGAATTTGTAAATCGCGGGCGCCCTTATCAGTAGAATCAATTACTGCGCCATTCCACTCCACATGCAAAACGCCTTCATCTTTTGTGCGCAGAATATTTTTTAATTCAAAGCTGCTGGTTTGGCGGTCTGCATTTTGTATCCAGTCCAACTCCTGCGCCTGACCGTTAACCGTTACATGAAGCATTTTTTTTATAATGTCGAGTTCGGCTGTGTCAGCAGTGCGTAGATCACCACTCAATTGCATTTTTTCTGCAGAATTATCTTGCGCGACTAAACCATGAATTTTTAAATCGAATTCCTGGCGAATGGTATGCACTTCAAACTCAAACGGCTTAAGGGTTTTTTCAACGCCTAATAATTTATCGCCGTGAATTTTTATTTTAATGGCGGTATTGGCAGGCATGCGGTCGAGTGGCGTAATCCGCAATTCATTATCTGCAGTAAAAAGCACATTAACCGGCAAATTAGGCGATAGCTCGACCATTCCTTCAACGAGCTGGTTGACTTTCTCCAGTGCGACTACCGGGTGGCTGAAACGGATAAACAGCGGTTTTTCCGCAGCAACCCAGCGCTTGGGGTAGTCGGCAATATGGGTTTCCCATTTGGGCGCCAGTAAGTCTTCTTGCTTTTTAGCAGCACCTTTTTTATCACAGGCCACTAATAAGCTTGCCAACACGCAAGCCACAACGGCAAATAAAAAGAATATAAACACAGACTGGATACGGGTTTGCATACATCGGCTTCCTTGAAAACGATTGAAAATGGAAAATGACAGAAATAGAAAATGATAGAATAGATTTATCATGGCAGGCACTGATAAATCCTCGCCGATTCTGCGCTTTTTTTAGCTAAATAAAAAGTACTCTTGCGTAATCTATTAATGGCAGTGCTAAGCTAAAGGCTGTTCCTAACTATAATGAGCCAGTCATGATTTCATTACATCGTTTTAAACATCATGTCCGCGCGCGCCCGCGGCTTATTACGGCCACTATTACTGGCTTGATTTGTTTTATATTACTACCTGCTAAATTTTCGCTACTCACACGCGGCATTATTAGCTGGAATTTACTGGCATGGGTTTATCTGATTTTTCTCTGGGTGTTAATGCTGCAGGCAAACCCAAAACACATTCGTCGCATTGCCTGCATTCAGGATGAAAGCGCTTCATTGGTGCTAATGATGGTTTGTATTGGCAGCGTGGTTAGCTTGCTAGTGATATTTTTTGAATTAACTACAGCAAAACAGCACACAGGATTTATACAAGCACAACATATAGCGCTCACCTTTTCTACGCTCACGGCATCATGGATGTTAGTGCCTACGGCGTTCGCGATTCATTACGCGCATTTATTTTATCTCGCCCCTGAGGCAAACAAACCATTTCTATTTCCTGATCGCCCACCGGAACCATCTTATTGGGATTTTATTTATTTTTCTTTCACTATTGCTGTCGCCTCACAAACTGCTGATGTGGCTGTGTGTGGCACAAGCGTTCGCCGCATAGTATTATTACAATCGTTTTTATCTTTTATTTTTAATATTAGTATTTTAGGATTATTTGTAAATGTGAGCGCTAGCTTGCTTTCTTAAAACTAGC
>JAYTSJ010000145.1:0-4069 GCA_043745725.1 Gammaproteobacteria bacterium
GCCGCCAGCGACAGATAACTTTATTCATATTCGTCACAACGATCAAAATCCGCAAAGTATGGCCAACGACTTTGTGCAAAGTATTTTTGAAGATCACAACGGTGACATTTGGGTAGGCACCTTCCCTTCTGGCGCGAGCTTTCTCGATTCCGGAAATATGGCTTTTATTAGCCATTCTCATATCGCGGATGATCCCAACAGCCTGAGTGCTAATTCAGTGCTGTCAGTTCTGGAAGATACGCAAGGTAAGCTATGGTTTGGCACCGATGGTGGCGGCCTAAACAAACTTGATCCTAGCAATCAACAAATGACCTATTACCGTCACAAAGACGATGACCACAACAGTTTAAGCGGTAATTCGGTACTTTCTATAACAGAGGATTACGAGGGCAAACTTTGGCTGGGTATTTGGGGTGGGGGGTTGAATCGGCTCGATCCGAAAACCGAAAAGATCAATCAATTTCGGGTGGATTACAAATATGATGTCACGTTGAGTGTTGATAATGCCTGGAAAGTATTCGCGGATCAGGAACACGATTTATGGGTAGGTACTATCGGTGGCGGGCTCAATCAATTTGATGAAGTTCAGAATCATTTTACCCACTACGTTCCAACAGCGGATAAAACCAGCATAGCTTCCTATTTAATTTGGTGTATCTATGAAGATCATCACGGCTCAATCTGGCTAGGCACCGGTGATGGCCTGGATAAGTTTGACAAAAACACCCATGAATTTACCCACTATAAACACCTTGTTATTAATCCAAACAGCTTGAGCTTTGATATTGTGCTATCGCTTCACGAAGACAAACAGGGCTATATTTGGGTTGGAACCCGCGGTGCCGGCTTGGACAGATTAGATCCTGCCAGCGGCAACTTTAAACATTACAATCAAAATAATGGCTTGCCCGGTAATGTAGTCGTTTCTATTGCAGAAGATGACCACGGCAATTTATGGTTAGGAACCAATAATGGCTTGGCACGACTTAATATCGCCACAGGCAAAGTGCGTAGTTATGATAAAAAAAATGGCTTGCAAGGCAACGAATTTAATATAGGTGCGGCTGCAAAGTTGCGCTCCGGCGAATTGATTTTTGGTGGAAGTCATGGCTACACCCAATTTCAGCCTGATACCGTTATTGAGAACAACTATTTGCCACGAGCTGTGATTAGAGATCTTCAGGTTTTAAATAAATCTGTGCATATCAATGGGGCGGATGGGATCTTAACAAAAACGATTGATCATACCTCCAGCATCACCTTGAACTATACACAGTCCGTGTTTTCCCTTGAGTTTGCGGCGCTAGGCTTCCGCCACGCTGAAAACAACCAATACGCTTATCGCTTAGTGGGTTTTGATAAAGACTGGAACATCGTTGGAGCAAAAAGAAGCGCCACTTACACCAACCTCAATGCGGGAACCTATACATTCGAAGTCAAAGCCTCCAACAATGAAGGCCTGTGGAATGACATTCCAGCCTCCTTACAAATTCTTATTTTACCGCCGCCCTGGAAAACCTGGTGGGCTTACTCGCTCTACGCACTTGCCGTTTTGTTAGCAATATGCGCTTTTATTTACTCACAACAAAAAAAGGTGGCTTACGAGCGCAGCATTAACTTGCGACTACGCAATCTCGACAAAATGAAGAACGAATTTCTGGCCAATACCTCACATGAATTACGCACTCCTTTAATTGGTATTATTGGCTTAGCGGAATCCTTGGCTGATGGCATTGGCGGGGCGCAAAGTGCCACTAGCAAAGCCAACCTCGACATGATTATTGCCAGCGGGCAACGCCTCGCTAACTTGGTAAATGACATATTAGACTTATCAAAACTCAAAGATCACACCATAAAACTGTCACAAAAAGCAGTAAATTTACATACTCTCGTTGCCGCAGTCTTAGTGCTGATAAAACCCATGGTGCCTAAGGACGCGATTGAACTGATTAATAAGATCCCCCTCGACTGCCCTGCAGTCTATGCCGATGAAGACCGGCTCCAGCAGATACTGATAAATTTGGTCGGCAACGCCATCAAATTTACTCAAACAGGCTCTGTTACGGTGACTTGCAACCTACAAAATGAGCGGTTGCGAATCTCGGTGATCGACACGGGCATAGGTATAGCGCCAGACGAATTTTCCCGAATTTTTCAATCATTTGAACAGCTTGATGGTTCAGAAAACCGACACTATGGCGGCACTGGTTTGGGTTTAGCGGTAACCCGACATTTAGTAAAATTGCATCAAGGTGACATAGATGTTGAATCAACTCCTGGCAAAGGCTCAACTTTCCATTTCACCTTGCCAGTGTGTACTCCAGATTTAGATATGGCAGCCAATGCCAATGATATAGCGACCATCGCACCTGAGCCAGAGATAGACATAGACTCAGCCAGGATAGTGTTGCCGCCCATGTTAGCCCCTACCTACACCCCAATTAACAATAATGGCAAACTGCATATTTTAATTGTGGATGATGAGCCGATAAACCGGCAGGTTTTAATCAATCACTTGTCTATTGAAAATTATCAACTCTCTGTAGCATCCAGTGGCGTAGAGGCCATCCAACTACTGGACAGCGGAGTAACCTTTGATTTGGTGTTATTGGATATCATGATGCCGCGGATATCTGGCTACGATGTTTGTCATCATATACGCAAAAAATATTCATCCCATGAACTACCCGTTATCTTCCTCACCGCTAAAAACCAGGCGATGGATTTAGCCACAGGTTTCAATGTAGGTGCTAACGACTTCGTCACCAAGCCGGTATCAAAAGTTGAACTGCTAGCCCGAATTAATACTCACATAGCGCTACTCGAAACCAGCCGCACACTCGAACAAAAGGTGACTGAGCGCACCAGCGAACTTGAAGAAAAAAATCGCGACCTGAAACTTGCTAACCTGAAACTTGAAAACATTAGTTTTGCAGACACATTAACCGGATTAAATAATCGCCGCTTTCTCTACAAAACACTGCCGCTGGATATCGCCCTGACAATTCGCGCGCACCTAAACAAAGTTGAGCGCCCACCACAAGATGAAAGCGACATTATATTTTTTCTATTAGATATTGATCATTTCAAACTGGTTAATGATGTTTACGGCCACAACAATGGCGACAACATTTTGATACAAATAGCCAATACCTTGCGCAAAGTTTGTCGCGAATCAGATCATATAATTCGCTGGGGAGGAGAAGAATTTCTAATCGTCAGCCGCTTCACCAATCGCGATCAAGCCCCCATCATTGCAGAGCGCATTCGCCTTGCTATAGAAGAGCAGTTGTTTGAACTAGATAATCAAACAACTATTCATAAAACCTGCTCAATTGGCTATGTTAGTTTTCCTTTTAACAAAGCAATGCCTGCAGCCATTGGCCTGGAGGAAATTATTAATATTGCCGACCAATGTTTATATATGGTTAAACATAACCAACGCAACGGTTGGCTAGGGTTATCCCAAAAAGAGGACGCGTCGCTAAACTATGAACAACTGTTAAATGACCCGGGGAAATACATCGAAAGTGGCGAGCTCTTATTGAAAACATCCATAACTGGCAAATTGCACTGGAATGTACTTAAGCAAGAGTAAGTCAGAGAGAATAAATACCCATGTGGCATCAAATGATAGGCCGTTCGCCCCCGCTAACATTGTCCGTTTACTTGCGGGCGCTTTACTATTGATTTACCCCCCAGCTTCACTGTGGAACCACTGCTTCACTAACGGCAATAAGCTCGGCCGCCACGGCCTTGCTTGCACACCAAAGCCATCGCGAATTCTACGGCAACCTAATACTGCACTCATTGGTTCATTCGTAGGGACTTGATCGCACAATGTAAAATTTGCATCTTGAGCCAGCAGCTGTTGCTGCGCGAGCAATTGCACCAACTGCTCGCCAAATTCGGCTTCGGTGAGCGCATCACCGCTGCAATAGTGCATTACACCCCAGTTATCGGCGCCGCTGGCAATTTGTTTGACGACAGCAACAGCGACCCGCGCAACATCAGATAGAAGTGTAGGGGCACCGCGTAATCGAGTATGCAGCTGCATTGCTTGTTGCGC
>JAYTSJ010000146.1:0-9449 GCA_043745725.1 Gammaproteobacteria bacterium
TGCCAACTGAAACGAATATTTGATGAATTTATAACAGCACTGGAGAAACCAGTGCTGTTATTGTCGGTGTGAAATTAGTTTTTCAGGGATGACTAATTATTGTTTAAACATTAATACCAGCTTTATTCAACTCAATAAATATCCACCATTCTATGAGCAAAGATCTTCGCAGTCATTGCTATTTTCGGTTCTGACGCGTTAGCTCGAGTAAATCCGGCAACCCAGAATATCGATAAAATGATGCAAGCGCGCTATGTGTTTGTTGATCACATGATTCGCAAAGGTCAACTCATGATGGAAGACTGTACAAACATCTCTTTCCTGAACAACTTTATGCTTTAGTAAAACAAATCCATCTAGCGCAAAGTGTGAGCGCAGCTTCCACCCATTATTTTTCCGCAAAAGCCTCTTGAAAAAAAGCTAGTAATTTTTCACGGTATTCAGTCGGCGTTACGAGCTTTCCTCCAATGTGCCAGGCGTTAGGGATAATCCAAATATATTTATTTCCATCTGCGAACTTCATAAGTTTGCTATTAGTTTCGAATTCGCTCTCATCTAAGCCACTGGCAACGATCATTACTTTCGACATTGTGATTTGGGGTAGAATTTCGGAAAAGGCTGGTACTTTAGAAGGAATCTCTTGCCCAGAGAAAAATTCTGTAATTTTTAGTAATGGTGTCACTAGCGCAGCCATCAAAGGATCGTTGATTTTTTCGAACTCGAGTAGAGATCCGAAATTCTCGCCGCGCAGACCGTCAAGCCACAGGGCGGAGAAATTGTTTAGTTCTGATGTTCCAGTATTCAGAGTTACGTATGCTCCCATTGAGATGCCGACAATACCGATGCCTTTAAAAGTGACTTCCGGCTTTTCCCTTATATATTTCACGACATCTTTGAGATCACTTTGCAGCACGCTCATGATATTGAAAATATTAAGCTTACCAGTAGATTCACCGTTATCCCGTAAATCGTAGAGCACGACGCCATATCCAGCTTTAATCAATATTCGTGTATACCACTCTGTCCCCCGCCGGTCATTGAGGGCGCCGTGAATCAGAATGATTACTTTCCCTCGCTGAATTGTAGGTTCAACATACCAGCCCGAGATGTTTGCCTCATCGGAAGTGATTAAATGAAAATTTTCATATTTGATCGCGCCGTAATCAATTGGTGTCTCGCAACAAATTGAATGTTGATAAGATGGTGGCGTAAATTTTAACAAGATCCAAATAATTGGAACGATTAAGGCCAAACCGAAACCTAGTTCCAATATTATAATAATTAGAAGTGCGAACTTTTTTGCAGACGTTTTCCGTGAAAAATAACAACCTGAACATGCCCATTCAAAATAGAAACCCATCAGCGTTCCAACGAAAATTCCTCCTAAGCCCCAACAAATAACAACAAATTTAATGTCGCTGAGATGACTACTTAAGAATATACATAAAGAGCTTACTGTGAGCCCGTTTAAAATAGGAAACAATGACGCTTTTAGCCAGAGAGGAATTTTTAAATTAGACATGCGTAAGATCTTTGAGTAGGTTTGGATGCGGTAAACTTTAATGTTTAACGCGGCATATGATTCGCAAAGACGAACTCATGATAAAAGGCTGCACAGACATGTCTTTTTCTGAACAACTTTATGCTTTATAAAACAAATCCGTTTAACGTAAAGGGTGAGCTTAAATCCGGAGCAAAGACATCTCCACACTGACTCAACCGCGGACTGCTTTTTCGATTTTGGCGACGTCAATTTTTCCCATTTCCATCATCGCGTCGAACGCGCGTTTGGCGACGATGGGATCTGGGTTGATTATCGCTTGGCTCAATACGAGCGGTGTAATCTGCCACGACAAACCCCACTTGTCTTTGCACCAACCGCATTGGCTTGCTTCACCGCCATTGCCAACAATCGCATTCCAGTAGCGATCGGTTTCGGCTTGGTCAACAGTTGCAACCTGAAACGAAAATGCTTCATTGTGTTTGATCGCGGGTCCACCATTGAGCCCGAGGCAGGGAATTCCCATCACCGTAAATTCAACCGTCAACACATTTCCTTTTTTCCCCGACGGATAATCTCCCGGAGCAAGATGCACCGCATCGACGGACGAGTCGGGGAAAGTCTTGGTATAAAATTGCGCCGCTTCTTCAGCGTCGTGGTTGTACCAAATGCAAATTGTGTTTTTTGCTGGCTTGTTCATATCACATCTCCAATTATGATGAGTAGCTCGACGACATATTATCTTGAGCTTGGTTACTGTTTTTGATATTGCGAAATTGATTTTCAGTGGAAATTTTATACCAATTATTGACTTAAAAAAGCAGTTTAATCTTCTATGAACTTAACGTTTTTATACACAGACTAAATAAGCCTAGATTCGCAAATAATCCCAACATAAAGAACCAGGTTCTTGGGCTAGGGTTTTTATTTGTTGCTATCACGTAATAAAGTGTCATATGCATTGTTCGCGCTACAACAAAAATCCAAATACAGATAGCAGCCCAAAGTGGATCGACACCAATCAACACTGCCAAAAAACAGGTTCCAAGCATTGCCGGAATATTTTCGAGCGTATTCATGAAGGTTCTATGCGCTCTAAACACAAAAGATTCATGCCCGAGAGCCTCATCTATTTTTCCTGGAACCGATCCTTTCTGATAGCTTTTTGATTTTGTTGCAATAAGCCACTGAACGAATAACAACAAAATAATAAAAACAATTCCCCAGCATGAGGCCAAATAAATATCTTTAAAATTCATATATACATTCTCAACGAATATGCTCTGCATGTTAGGTAGGCCACTATACTAATTGTTGTTACACATTTAAATGTGACTTAAAAAAATTAAAAACAATTCACTTTGACTCTGTTAATTCCATGGAATTAGTATTTATGGGGGGGGGCTCGATATTATTAAGTTGATAGTTATTGCAAAAAAAGAGTACTGTGGCCCACAAGTCGCGAACACAATCACTTAACACATCAGGTTATCCATGGGATACTCAACACTCATTTTATTTACCATTGCCACATCCATAACGCCAGGGCCAAATAATATACTCATTTTAGCGTCTGGCGTAAATCATGGAATTAAGAAAAGTCTTCTGCATTTTTTGGGGATTGTGATTGGTTTCCCTATAATGATTATTGCCGTGGGGCTTGGCGCAGAAACTATATTTAAACAGTTTCCTGTTTTACATTTAAAAATAATTCTTTATGAGCTTCCCCCGATTTAACGGACAGTTATCGCAATCTCACTTCAGGGTCGATTCGATGCTTCCATCAAGCGAACAGCTTCTTACTTAAACTCTTTGATATAAACTTGATATGGCTTTCTTTTCTGTATAATAGAGATACCTCTGGAGACATTGTCGCTGATTCAAAGTATCAGTTAAACTGGAGGAGGTTCAGGGAAGCTCTCTACGACAGTTTAAGTTCAATCCTTAAGTTCTTGCTTAGGACCAAATCCAAAGCAGAGGCATGTATAATACTGACTGCATCACAGATTATTGGCTTAGCACTGGATTTGCTGAATACATAAATTTAACCTAAGGAAGATTAGATTCACGAATGGATTCATTTTCATCGCTTCATTAATTTAAAGAGCTTAATTAGGTTATGCGATCACTTAAATACGTCGTTGTTTTATATATAGCCACAACCCTTACCTTGTTGAATTCATCAACAGTTAAGGCTGAGGAAAAAATTCAATCACCCGAGATTAAAGTTCGTTACATAGGCCCAGGGTCGGCCTCCGGCGTTGATAAGCGCAACGATTATTTTATCGAATTATTACAACATGCTTTGGCGCGCAGTAAAAAAAATTACTCTTTATCAATGGGCTCGCGCGGCCTTTCAGGTTTGCGTCAATTGTATGCTGTGTCAGACGGCACTGTAGATGTCGGCTGGAGTTTAACGACAGATGAAGCCGAGCAAAACCTACTCCCTATACGTATTCCGATTGACAAGGGCTTGATCGGTTGGCGGTTATTATTAATTAATAAAGATGATGAAAAAGTGTTTGCCGATGTAAAGACAATCGATGACTTGCGCGCGATGGTTTTAGGCCAAGGCCTGGATTGGCCGGACACACCCATCTTACGTGCAAATCATTTTACGGTTCAGGGCGTTACTAACTACTCCGGTATATTTAAGATGCTCAAGCAAAAGCGTTTTCGCGCTTTTCCGCGTTCAATTCTGGAAATATGGGGGGAGCAGGAAGAACAAAAGGAATTGGATTTTGCGATAGAAAATACATTGCTCATTCAATACCCAGCGGCCTTTTACTATTTTGTCAATCGGGACAATCCTGTCCTGGCAAAAGATATTGAATTGGGGCTCGAGGCAATGATTCGGGATGGCGAATTTGATAAAATTTTTAATACAAACTACGCCAAATATATAAAAAAAGCGCAACTGGAAACACGTCGTGTATTCAAACTTGATAATCCCTATTTACCAAAAGCAACGCCACTCAATCGACCGGAGCTCTGGCTTGATGTTAAGAAGCTGCAGAAACGTTAAGTGAAATAAATTCCCGGATTTCGAAATTCACTTTTACTCCTCGCGCCGCCAGAAGCGACAAGTTTACGAGTCCGCCTTGCTGGCCGATACAATTTGTTTTGAACAGATTCAGTTTTTAAGTTTTCTCTATGTTCTTTGCTTAACTCTTCCCATCTCCACGTTATGACCCAGAATCCAACAAACACAAATAACGTAGATAGCCATGCAATGGTTGTTGTCATGCCATCGAAGTTAATCAATTTACTGAGTATTGGATGCTCTTTTACTGTCTTTGGAAAAAGCCAAATAGCAGATATCGTAACAGTAACAGCAGTTAAGGCAATTCTGGGCGCCTTAAGCTTTGAACTATAGCTTGTAATGCTTCGGCTTATTTCAGTGGACAACAAAGTGTTTTTATCTGATACCTCACTCTTCGCTGCAACCATTGCAGTAACAGCTTTTGTTAAAGCGGTTACTGCTGAGATTGTCACAAGTTCAGAGTGACTTTTATTTAGGCTGTCAATGAAAGAAACTGCTTCATCTAACTGATGGTATTGACTCGCACTTTCTTCATCAATAAAGCTCCCCTTATTTTTATCAGGATGGAGCGCTGCTTGCATACTCCTTAACTTCGTTCTCATATCACTCACTGATTCTTCATCAATACCAAATTGATTCTTAATCATTTCAATTGAAGAAAATTGCGAATTCATGCTTGTCCTCTGTACGACTAATGTCGAACTAAGCAGCAGTGCATAAGTTGCGGTTTTATGGAGTGCTTTTGCGCAGCAAAACCACAAAACTGCGACTTACAAACTGCCCAACGAAGGTACGAAGTGCCGTAGTGGTGCTTGAGCGATTTGTTACACCAGCACTATTTGTTAACGCATAATCTTGCGTTTTCATTTTTAATGATGCAGCTTACCCTTGCATTTAGCTTATCAAGCTCATTTCGTTGATCGAGAGCCATGCTATGTACCATTGATAGTTGTGATTGGTTTATGTCTTTAACGGCCAACGCCAACGCTTCACTTTGCAAAATTAATTTTTCTTGAGCTAATTTTATTTGCTGATTTTGTTTTTCTATTGTAGCTTGTAATATTTCTGCCGCCGCTTTAGATTTATCAAATGCAACCTCGTACGTTTCAAGTTTTTTTTGTACTGCCATAAATGATTTACTAATTACAAATCCAACGACAGCAATTACAATTACAAACAAAAAAAATCCAGTATAGAAACTAATTTTGTCTCTTCGCCTTATTGAATTTAAAATATTTTCAATTTCAACTATATTTTCAGCTACACCTTTAATCATTTTCCTTCCCCTTGGTTTTTTGCTCAGACTCTTTATACTTCAATTTAATAATTAGCGTTATTATTTCGTCTGCATTTTTAATACAATCGCTAGATTTCAACATTTCTAAAGATTCGTCAAAAAGATTTATTTTTTCAAAATGAAGAGCAAAGAAAATCGCATTTATACAGCTATTTGTTCTTGCCATAAAAAACAATAGACTTAAAAAGGTAACAAAAAAAATAATTTCAGCAGAAGCAACTTTTACAGGATCTTTAATAACCACAAAAGCAAAGAATATCATTAAAAAAACAAAAAATAGAGAAGTCAAAAATATATAAAAATTAAATTTACACATTCTCAAATGCTGATACAAAGGTGAATCCATGGTATACCTCTATGAAACTTAGACCTATAATAATTATAGGGCGCCGCATATTAAGTGTAACGCCGAGCTAAGCGGAAATTTGTAAACTGTAGTTTTTCGGATTACTTTTGCGCAGAAAAACAACAAAACTTAGAAGCCTAATTTATAGCTCTTTAATATTTTTTGTTTCAGCTATTAATCTTTCAATTTGAACAGATGTCAGATCCTTAATTTCTGTAAACGCATCATCAGTAAGTTCCTTATTGCCAGTACCCTCACCACTTAGCTTACCGTTAGTGTTGATAAATACAAATGGCATTGCTTTACTACCTGGCGCAGTAATAAATACAATACTGCTTTTGTCGTTGCAACTATAAACCAGCCAATTAGTGCCACCAAAGGATTTATTCACCGGACCAACATCACAATTTAATTTCGGCGGTTCTGTTGCAGAAACAAAAGAAGACGCCATCAATACGAGAACTGAAATATATTTTAAATTCATATTTTATCCATAACATTGTGTATTGCGCATGCGCGTTATCATTCTTTTAATTTATTCGAAAAAATACTTTTGACTTTTCTAATTCAAAAGTGTTAATCCGTCTTTTTTACTAGCATCCCTAAAAACAAAACGCGCACTATTGCCATTTTATTTGCTGCCCCTACACCTAGCGATGTTTCGAGTTTATTCGCGCTGGCTGAAGTAAAGACTATTAACCCTATTTAAGCTAGGAGGTCTATTACAGAATATTACGGGGCCTGTTACGGGTCTTGCTTAATGAGCGAGTAAGCCTAGTGGCACTATGGCTACTAGGCTTACTTAACATCGCTTACCGAGCTGGTGGGCTTCGTGCCTCAGCCCAACCTACGTGTAATATTTTATTGTTTGGGTGGTGTATAACTCGCTGACCATATATTGCCATTACCTAGCGTGCAGGATTGATCTGTTGGGCCAATTTGAAATGGACCGGTATAAGTTGGGCATCGGCAAATGGCGAATTTTGTTGGCTTATTATTTTTATCTAACTCATACGCGCATGAAGCTGTCATGCAACCGGCATAAAGTGCAGGAGTAGTAACGCAACTTTTAGTGGCAGCACCATAGTGTTTTGCTTCTGCAAAACTGAACGTAGAAATAAGCTGTGCTTTAGGAGCCATTGGGGCAAGGCCATTTTGATTTGCCTGCAAATAACTGCACACCGGCGCGGTAGCTAAGCTATTGGTTGTTACACCGAGTTGTGCCGTTAATTTTTCAGCAGCATCGGAAACCATGTTGCGACATTTTGCACCGTCCGTACCGCAGACTCGAATAGTTTCAATATAAGCTTCAGTATTTGAAATTGAATGAAGATCAACATAAGAATTTCCTGATTCAACATAACAGCGACATTCCGCATAGTTAGGATTGTCTTTAGAAAGTTTGCACGGCAGCGCCGGGAGGGGTTTACCATCTTTACCTTTTGTTTTTCCATCCGGCCCCGAGTAATAACACAGTGCGTAAGCGCTGGATGAACAACTTAAAAAATTGGTGGTAGAGAGAATGACATTGGCAGATGCTGTGCCATATTCCGTTGTCCAGAATTCATTTTTTACATAGGGTGCCGGGCAATCTTGTGTGCAGGTAGGGGGCATGCTTTGGGCGAATGTTATGCCAGTTGCAGCGAAAAATAAAAAACTTATTAATGCATTGGTGTAGTTAATTATTTTGTTCATTGACTTGTTCCTTGTGTAAATTGTTGAAATTGATTTTTAAAAAAATATTATCGACTCAGTCTAGGTAGCAATCCGCTAAGGTGTCAAATCAGCAACGCGTATCCATGCGCCATTAATAATTATTGGGTTCAGCCTATAAAAATCCAACACAAAACACCATTACCACACATAACAAAACGGGCCCAGAAGGCCCGTTATTACATTTCTTTCAATGAGTCCAATCTACAATAATTCTTTTTCGATAAACAGACGCAACTCAAGTATTGTCATGCTTGGTGGAGCATTGTTTTTCCGAGCATGTTGTTTGCGGTGTATCACAACACTGTTTTTTTACCTTATACTTTCGATAGAAAAAATAACCAACGCCCGCCATACCCACCATCAATAGGGGCAATAAGCATTCAAAGATTTCTAGAGTTTTTTCACTCCACAGTATGGACATCATGCCAACGCCCGCAGTACCGGTAAGAATGGCGAAAAGCGGGATCGTACAGCATCCCGCGCAGGCAACGACTATACCCAGGGTTAACCATTTTGACTTGCGCATTATCATAAGAACTTCCTCAGCTGTATTTTATCGAGGAGTTCAGGATAAAATCTGTAGCTACTACAGATGCAAGCTTTTTTATAGGAATTACTATGTTTGGAATCGGTGCCTTATCACGCGAAACGGGATGTCATATTGAAACCATTCGCTATTATGAAAAATTGGGGCTCTTACCTCAACCACCACGTTCTGGTGGAGGCCATCGCCTTTACAACACATCACATACAAAGCGATTAGTATTTATTTTAAAAGCACGCAGCCTTGGCTTTAATTTAGAGAAAACTGGAGAGCTGTTGAGTCTTTCGCAAAATGCAGAACGTTCTTGTAGTGAAGCATTGGCACTGGTGAAAACCAATCTTATAGCAGTCGATGAAAAAATAGCTGAGTTGCAGCGCATGAAAGATTCGTTACAACTCATGAGCAATAACTGTCAAAGTTGTTGTCCGAGTGGAAAAGCGCCCGACTGCACCATTGTCGATGCCCTGACCAATTCATGAAATGCAGTCGCTTTGTTAGACATTAAAATATTTTTTTGCAAAATAGATAACAAAAGCAATATGGCAAAATACAAACGGCTATTGCTATACCCTAATGTAACGGATATTTTTCGTTGGCTTTGCTCACAGCAACTGCTATAGGTATACCGAAGAAAAAAATATGCGATAGCAAATTGGTGATAGTGGACAATGGTTTTAAATTAATTGGATAGGGAAAGGCCGACAACGGAAGCACAATAAATTTCATTACAATAAATACAATAATGCCCAGCGCCATACCCGCGATTATGGGGCGACGATTAATGAAACTAATGCGCAAGCTGGTTATATAAAAAAGAAAGGTAATAAAAAATGTGATGGCGAAATGCAGCGCTAAACCAAAGCCGGCTGTTGCCCAACCGCCTTGAAAAGCTGCCTCGCCGAGCAAGCCGGTAGCAACAAACTGGAGTAAATTTTCAGCGGAGGAACCCTGAGTTATCGCAAAAATAATTGCATAACTAATGTCCCCGACAGCGGCTATAAA
>JAYTSJ010000147.1:0-5369 GCA_043745725.1 Gammaproteobacteria bacterium
CAAAGACGCTTCTTCAAAAAAATCCGTTTCAAAATTAAAAGATACTTTTACACATCAAACACCGCTGCGATAATCAATAGCTGAAATTGATTATCGCAGCCGCTTGATCTTCTCATATTTTTTTCTGAATCTTATTTACTCTTTCGGCTCTCCACTCCAAAACTCGCTTGCCTTGTTGGAGGAATAACGAATTTTTGAGAAGACCGCAACGGTTTGTTGTCCAAGGGGGGATTGAGAAGCAAAACCTACTTTAAGTGCGCCTTTCGCCACGAAGTTAAAATAACGAATATATTTCCACTCCTTTCCATCCAGAGAATAATAAAAACCAAACACATCTTTTGCTCGGGTAAGACGCAAAAATACCTGGTTACTAGATATATAGGAATTTACGCTATCATCAGAAAAAATATTGGTCACACTTGAACAAACAGATACCGGACCATAATGACTCTTCTCCAGCAACAACTTTACCCAATGTTGGGGATCTGCGTAAACAACAAGAAAGCCACCATCATATTCCTGCTTAAAATCTACTGATACTGCAGCAGTAAGAACAAAAGTTTCTTCCGCAGAAAAAAGTAACATTGGCGCTGTAGCAACAGGCGCGCCACCATCTGCGCTGTTATAGAGATCGGTTTCCTTTGCCGCGGTAATAGAAAAGGAATCATCGGCAAGTATTTTAAAATCCTTTGGTGTATTTAACCATTCACCGGCATGGGGAAGTGCTTTCACTTTTATTTTTCCACTTTCTGCTAACTTTCCTTCTGTTTGAATCTGGCATAGTGCGCAAGACATCCATAGCAATGCTGATGTGGTTAATAATATTTTTAAACACTTTTGCGAAAACATATAAACTCCAAAAAGTAGATAAATTGAGAATTTAAAAAGTATAACGAGTACCCAAATTGTATCTTGGACCATACTGATAGCCGTTAAGGAATTGCTCTTTGTAACGACCATGAACCTGGATAACACAATCAGTAATCTTTAGCCCAGCCAAGTGGCCGGGGCAAGTATAGCGCGCTTAAATAGCCTTTTAATGCGCTTTATTAAGCGGTTCACACTCTATTTTGACAATTGTCACTTTTAAATAATGACTTTCATGGGTGGCTTATTATTCAGCAATGGGGGGATAATAACGCTACAAATTATGCGATAGTTATCCCTGTGATAATTCTTGACGTCATGAGGCTCCCATGAAAGGCTGCGGTACACCCCTATTTTTAGAAACTCCCTGGATCTGGCTAATATTCAGTTTGTACTATTTTGTACCCTTCAATAACATTGAGCTTAATACCCTTACCTATATTTTTCTGATTGGTGCTTACATAAGTTTTGTGATTTTATATTTATGGGCCACCCACCTTAAAAATAGCGAGGTTTGGAAACCACTTTCTGCCATTATTATTCTATTTCTTTTGGTTACACCTTTTTCTCCCGGATCCAGTTCATTTTTTACTTATGTAGGATTTTTTATTGGTTTTAGTTACACACCACGCATTTATTTAATGTTGCTTGCCAGCATGTTAGTAGGGATTATTTCTCTACAGCTCTATTATCAATATCCCATTTCTGTTTTTGCCTTACCTGCCATTTCGGGTGTCATAGCAACTAGTTTGTGGGGATACATCGAACGCATTCGCTTCTCGGCACGCCAACACTGGCATCAAAGCCGACAAGAAATTCAACAGCTCGCAGTAATTGCTGAACGCGAACGTATCGCCCGCGACTTGCACGATATTTTAGGCCACACACTCTCATCCATAGCGTTAAAAGCCGAGCTTGCCGAAAAATTACTTAAGCAAGAAAAGATGCAAGATGTGCAACAGCATCTATCAGATTTACACCATATCGCGCGCGAAAGCTTAAGCCTTGTTCGCCAAACTGTATCGGGCTACAAGCATCGTGGATTGTCCGGTGAAGTTATTCAGCTGTGCGATAAACTGCGACAAAATGGATTTTCCGTTGATATAAACGGCGAAATTCCCACACTTACCGCACGTGCAGAAACAGCATTAATTTTGGCTTTAACTGAGCTCACTACTAACGTTTTACGCCACAGTAAAGGCAACCATTGCCAACTTTCTTTTAACGTATCAGATGACAACATTATTATTAGTTTGCAAGATAATGGTTGTATAAAATCAATCACACCTGGCAATGGTTTAAACGGAATTCAAGAACGTTTACACGCACTCGCAGGCGACATTAGCGCACAAATTTCTAATGGTTGCCGCTTCGATATTACATTGCCCGCTCACGAATTAACGCAGGCCAATTAAACATGAAAATTTTGTTAGCGGAAGATCAAGCAATGGTGCGCGGCGCACTTGCAGCATTATTGGGAATGGAACCCAATTTTGATATTACTCAAGCGGAAGATGGCGACAAAGCCTGGCTATTATTAAAACAAAATAGTTATGATATTTTATTAACCGATATTGAAATGCCCGGGCGCTCTGGTTTGGAATTAGCGCAATGGTTAATTCAGCAAAAATCGACCACAAAAATTATCATTATCACCACCTTTGGTCGCTCGGGTTATATTCGCCGTGCTATTGATATGGGTGTTTCCGGTTTCTTATTAAAAGATGCTCCCTCTGAACAACTTATCTCAGCTATCTATCGCATTATGGATGGCAAACGTGTGATTGATGGCGAACTAGCGATGATGGCATTGGGTGAAACAGACCCCCTTAACGATAAGGAGCGCCGCGCACTACGCCTTGCTTCTGATGGAAAAACTACAGCAGAAATTGCCAATACGTTGCACCTATCTGAAGGAACTGTGCGCAACTATTTGTCAGAAGCTATTTCCAAATTAAGTGCGGCTAATCGTGTCGATGCAGCGCGTATTGCACGGCAGAAAGGCTGGATTTAATCAAAAGGCTGGATCTAAAAACTTAAATTATTTTATAAGTTGGAATATTTTTACATTCCTTCGATATCATTATGCTTCGCATTTGGACGAACCCTCGCGCAAAGATTCCTTCCGCTAACTTCCTTCACAAACTGTTATTTTTATGTCGCATTTTTCGTCGCCCGCGCTTTTACTTCTTCAGCATAGGCAGTTAGGATTTGCATGAACATTGTCAGAAGTGCCGGAAACCGAGCTGCTAAAACACCCGCAATAATCGCAACAGCTGCCACAAAAAATGGCGAATGGCCAGATAAGCTTTCTATAACCTTAGTAATATTCAATGCAGATACATCAGCATAGCCATTAAGGGTAGCCTGCTGCTGAGAGTGTTGCGTATTACCACTGAACGCTTTGACAACGGCAAATATGAGCATAGGCACAAAGAAAATCAGGCCCAACACAATTGGCCCCCAGGTTGACCCAAGATAGCCGGTTAAACAATGATAAAGACCAATACTAATCCAAACTAATCCCAGAATAGTGGTGGCTAACAACAGCACCAAACCAATAATCAAAGCGCGTAGTTCTTGAAGGTGATCGCTAAAATTGAACATATATTGTCGTCTCAGTGAGTTTTATATTGCTGCTTAACTTATTCGTCCCAGCATACAATAAATTTGAAAATACATGATAATTTATCGCAAAACATAGTCATTTCAATATTAACACTCCTATGGCTTAATACTCCCAATGCCTATGACTTTAATACCACCAATGCCTATGGCTTAATACCACCAATGAAAGCGTAATAATAAAAAACTAAAATAATCACAAAATTCCAGCACCATAAACCGTTATAACTTAACCAGAACAAGGAAAAAACCATGAGCCAAACTGAGAAAATTCGTCAGCTCCCGGAATACATCGAGCTGACACGTGCACGCAAAAAAATTATGTGGCCACTGGCAACGACTATCATTGTGGCTTATTTCGCGCTTATCTTAACCATTGCATTTTCGCCTAAAACCTTAGGTAATCCTATCGCTGATGGCGTCACCTCAATAGGAGTTGTGATGGGCTTGGGCATTATTCTTTTGTGCTTGGTGATTACCGGCGTTTACGTTTATTACGCCAATCACGTGCTTGAGCCATTAACACGAGCCATAGTACAAAAAGCCGATACCATTGAAAGTGGAAAATCACAATGAAAATAAAAATTCTTCTCTCACTCATTATTTCGAGCCTTACCTCGCTTGCCTGCGCTGAAACTGCCACGCCAAGCGGTGCGAAAGGTTCAGCCATTATTATGTTTCTGGGTTTTGTATTTATCACACTCGGAATTACTTTTTGGGCAGCGCGTCGCACCAAAACTACGAGTGATTTTTACGCAGCCGGTGGCGGCATTACCGGTTTTCAAAACGGCTTGGCCATCGCTGGTGACTATATGTCTGCCGCATCATTTTTGGGAATTGCCGGCCTTGTATATACCTCTGGCTATGATGGTTTGATTTACGCTATTGGATTTTTAGTAGGCTGGCCCATTGTGCTATTAATGATTGCCGAACCTTTACGCAATTTGGGAAAATATACTTTCGCCGACGTTGCTTCTTTTCGCTTGCAGCAAAAGCCCATTCGTATTCTCGCAGCTAGCGGTTCGTTAGTGACCGTCATTTTTTATCTTATTGCACAGTTGGTTGGTGCCGGTAAATTAATCGAATTATTATTCGGCTTGCCTTACGCAGTTGCAGTCATTATTGTCGGTGTATTAATGACACTCTATGTAACCTTTGGCGGTATGTTGGCCACTACCTGGGTGCAATTAACCAAAGCTATTTTATTATTGTCCGGCGCAAGCCTGATGGCTTTTTTAGTCATGTCGCAATTTGCTTTTAGTTTTGAAAATTTGTTTGCTGCTGCAGTAAGTGTGCATACCAAAGGCAATGCGATCATGGCACCTGGCGCACTGCTAACTGACCCTATTTCCGCAATATCACTTGGCATAGCACTAATGTTTGGCACCGCAGGGTTACCCCATATTTTAATGCGATTTTTCACCGTACGCGACGCTGTGCAAGCACGACGCTCAGTATTTTATGCCACCGGTTTTATTGGTTATTTTTACATACTCACTTTTATTATTGGTTTTGGAGCCATTGTATTACTACTTAAAAACAACAACTATTTTGCTGATGGTAAATTGATTGGCGGCTCAAATATGGCAGCAATTCACCTTGCTCACGCATTGGGTGGCGACATGCTGCTTGGTTTTATTTCTGCCGTTGCCTTCGCCACCATTTTAGCCGTAGTGTCTGGTTTAACCTTGGCGGGTTCCAGCGCGATCTCTCACGACTTGTACGCAACACTCGTACTCAAAGGTAATAGCGATGAGAAAAAAGAAATTCGTGCATCGCGCATTGCCACAGTTTGTTTAGGCATCATCGCAGTGTTGCTGGGCATTGTGTTTGAAAAGCAAAATGTTGCTTTTATGGTGGGTTTAGCATTTTGTGTT
>JAYTSJ010000148.1:0-16405 GCA_043745725.1 Gammaproteobacteria bacterium
CTGTTAAACCAGCTTATCCCTGACGCACACTACACAGAACCCCTTGACGAAAACGATAACCAATTGAATTTGTTTGAGTTTTTAACCGGACACTAGTGAAGGAATATATGAACTCACTTGAAAGAAAAATTTATACCTTAATTGCTGACTACCCCTGGATTCGAAAATTAGCAGTAGGGATATATCAAAGAATCTTTTCCATTATTCCCCAGCCTAGCTTTGAGCCGAATCTCAATTTGAACATTATTGAAGGATGTTTTTATGGGTTTCACGACAAAATTCCGTGGTCCCCTGATAATAATTATTTGTTGGCGCATAAATACGATATAGCGATGTCGCTTACTCAAGCTGAAAGCCTGTCAATTGAAATTGGCGTTGTACATGACGGTAGTTCTTTTCAGCATATTGCAAAATCAAAATGCTGGAACTGGCAGCAAGGAAGTATGTTGCAGTGGCTTGGGAAAGAGGGACTATTTGCATTCAATGACTTTAATCGTACGGAGTGCATTACAATTTATAATGCGTCCGGGGAAAAAATTAAAGAGCTTGACGGGCATATGGGGGTTGCTCACCCAGACGGGAAAAAAATACTGGGTTTTAATTTCGGGCGCCTTAGCAAAGCCACAGATGAATACGGTTACAAATACTTTGACTCCACTTATGTGGAAATAAGTGCGCCAAAAGAAGACGGCTTGTGGAGAGTTGATGTTGATTTAAACAAGCGGCATTTAATTGTTAGCTTAGCGACGCTTTCAACGCGAGACCAAAATGATTCTATGAGAGATGCCTACCATTATGTTACTCATACTACCTATAACAACACTGGTGATGCCTATGCTTTTTTGCATCGATGGAAAACAGCCACTGGCCGACTTTACTCTAGGTTATATGTAGGAGATTCGCTGACCGATACACTTCGATATTTTCCCCTTCACGATTCCTCGCACATTTCTTGGGACGGTGATTCACACCTTTTTATTTATGGCTGGCTGAATAAAAACACTCCGTGTTACATCTCACTTTGTTCCGACACTTTAACTGCTACGCCCGTACAGTTGAACATTCCAAATGTAGATGGACACCCTCAAGTCAACAGCAGTGGGTTGGTTGTTACAGACTCTTATCCGGATCGATCGAGATTGCAAAGTTTATACGTTTGCGATCCACAAAATGGAGATAGCTATTTGTTAAGGAGATCGAAAATACCACTTAAATTCCGTCATGCAAAACGATGTGATTATCATCCTCGCTGGGATAGAACGGGCACAAAGATTTGCTTTGATTCCGCCAGTACTGGAATAAGATCCTTATATATTATTAACGATTTTTCAGTGTTCGACGGCAAGATAAAGCGGCTTTAGTTTTTGGATAATGTGAATGGGCAATTCATGATTATTGACCACGGTGTATGGCGGCATAAGATCTCGTAATTAATTTCACTTCAATAAAACCGAAGGGGAGTGGCTAAGAAGAATGAGCCGCGCGAAGCAGTGTTTACTGCTCGCGTTTAGCTCTGCTGGTTCATTATCTGCTGGTAGGCGTGATTGATCGGCTGAATATCCGCTCCCGAAGCAGCGCACTGTTCCAACACCCACTCAAACTGTTCGGGGCTACAGCCATAGGCATCCGGGCTGGATTCTACGCCGTGGGTATATAAAATAAGCCAACCACCGAGATCAACAGCTTGTTTTATAATGCGTTCAATTGCTTGTCTGTCAAAGTTGGAGCTGTAAAGGCTAGTCGCTCGCAGTAAATAGAGATCTGTCGAGCCTGCATTTAAGCCGGGACGGGAACTGCGCATCGTTTTATATTGCTGCGCCAGCAAACGTTTTTCCTGGAAATTGACTTGTCCAAAAGGATAAGAAAAATGGTCGATGGGTACATCGCCTAAGATGGCCTGCAAGCTATTTATATTTTTTTGCGTGTCTTGGTACAACTTGCTCGCATTGCCATCAGTGAGCCGATAATGGCTGTAAGTATGGCAGGCTATATGATGGTTGTTTTGTTTTAGGCTAACCAAATCATCAGGGCGCAAGTATTCATCTAATGCATTTTCGTAACCTGCGTCGCCAGGGTCACTTAAGCCAGCAGACACATAAAATGTAGCTTTGACTCCATATCTGTCGAGAAGGGGCACCGCGTTGGTAAATGCGCTTCTCGGCACATCATCAAATGTAAAACTAATAATGGCCCGGCTGAGCTTAATGGGAACACGATGATTTACAAACGATTGATAGAAATGCGTTTTTGCCTCACGAACGACAGCTTTTAAATTCAACATGCTTTACCATTCCATATCACTGTAATGATGTTGTCATTAGGGATATCTGCTTTAAGATCGATTATGTATATGCTTTCCCCAGGCGTTTCCGAATCGATTTTTTGTTCAATAAATTTCATATCATCAAACACCAAACCTGCTTTCATATTGCGAGAGGTCTTAATGTATACCGCCGAAAATTCATTTGCAGCTGACGACTTATAATGATTTAGTAAGAATGCAAGAAATGCATGCTCCACTCTTTTCGATTGAACCCTGCAGCTAAACATCAAATCAATAAGTTGAAATTTTTCGTTGTTAACTATGGCAAAACCGACAGTACCATACTGACCATACTTGTCTTCACAGTCTAAACAAAAAGCTTCATAGTTATCTTGTTCAAGGATTACGATAATTTCTTCTGCAGTATACTTGTTTCCCGAAAAATTCAATTGATTGGTTCGTTGAACCAACTCCATAATTCGATCAATATTTTCAACGGTTGGCGTATAGATATTGAGCTTAATCTGGCAGTCTTTGAGAAAAGAAAAATATTCGCCGTCAAACGAAGTCATGGCTTCTTTTCGCTGAATATCCAAGCTGTAAAATTCACGGCGCAAATGCGACTCTATACTTAGCGGTGGATTAAAATCCGGCAAACTAAGCAATGAATTGTATTCGATCGCGTCATAGGCGCGCACTTGCGGGTTCAGCGATAATACTTCATCTCGCTCGAAGGGCTGATCGTCTATGAACGCAAATGTATTTTGCCCTAGGCTAAATCGATTAATAAGTTCTCTGACATACAAGCCTTTTTGTTCCCAACCAATTTGCGGGTACAACATATATTCTGACAAACCAAAATGTTGCAGTGCCAATATCGCATCGTCGTAATTATTTTTACTCGCAACACTATTTAAAATTCCTCTTTTATCTAATTCTTTTATAACGTCAATAATGCCGGGCTTTAATTTGAGATTGTCGAGACCAACCTCTAATAAAACGCCGTCCCACAGCGTATTATCGAGATCCCAAACCAGCACTTTGACATGAGGTTTAGCTGTACTTTCCACTGTTGGTTGCACATTGGCAACCGACTGCTTTTCCCATGCAAAAGTTAGCATGCCAAAGTACAGCGTTAATCCCTCGTCTTTTTCATCGAGAATATTGGGATTGAGTGAAATTCCGAATTTTTCCTGCAGATTTATGCGCTGAGAAATATCTGCAAGCGCTATCTTAAATTGATTGAATCCCTTTTCAACCGCTAATAACTGCTGGTAGCCCACGTTATATGCGTTAGCATCAGAGGAGCTCACTGTTAATGTTAACTTAACAACAAATTCATTTGGGTTGAACACTTCAATGAGTAAATAGGCTGGCGGCGTATCATGACTCGTTGCAAATACCCCACTTCCCGCAACAAACTGTTTTAATCTTCGCTGCATGCGCGAGCTAAAACCTCGTCTACCTCGAATAGCGAGGTGACGATCTGGGATACGCCCCACAATTTCATCCATTACCCTAGCTGCCGTTTCAACCCACTTAAAGCGTTGGATGGGCACCGAATGCAGGTTGGCATATGCCATCAGTTGGCCCCAACGTTTAAATGACACTCGTGTCAAATAACCCTGCGGATTTTTAGCGCCCGATACCGATACAATACCGTCTACAAAACGTCTACATTTTCCGTCTTTTCTCGCTTCGTAGAGATTGCACGTGCTATAACACATTGGCATCGCGCATTCGGTACAATGTTCTTCCCAGGGCAATATGGACAGCGCCTCTGCATCAGATGGAAATTGTGTAAAGGATTTCAGAATTTCTTGGGGTGTATCTGCTTCCTTCTGCGACCCATGATTCACTTCAAACTCATACATCGTATATTCTCGATTGAAAAAACCGTTTTAAGTATACACTCACCCGTTATTCTGAGCGGGTGCTGTTCAAATATTACATTTGCGATTATCTAAAAATGCGCTCGTTAAAATATGAATGATAACGAAGATACCTAAGTGCGATCAAAAACAGCATAAATTAAGGCGGAGATTCATTGCAAGCAAAAAAAATATCGCGCAAAACTGCCGTGATTTGTAATGCACGGTAAGCTCCTGGGCTCGGCGGTTTAATCTCTTAAGGCAAAATCGATCGAAATAAGCCATTCATACTTCGCATCAATCTAACTGATTCCGACATATGGCCAATAAGCATTATATCGCGTGATATAATCAATAAATACCGCTCTATTGACTGCTGGAGCTACTATATGGGTCTTTTGAGTAATGCTAGAGACCTTGGACAAAATATTTTGCAGTAACAGGCCGGAAACAGAAAAGGCTAGCGATAAAATTCTTTTTGTAAAAAATAATTCCAAGTGCGCTCGCTTACTTTGATGTGAAAACGTAAATGTCACAATTAACCCAAGCTGGCCTTAAGACCTTATGCTAATTGCAGTGCATTTTTTATGTTTGCCTAATCTTTAAAATGTTAGCGTTGTCGAATGGAAAAAAGTTAGTGACTCCATTCACAGTTAGAAAATTTGAGTGAGCGCTCAGAGTGTTGTTTGACTATATTGAATATACTAAATGCAATTGTACATTTATGTGCCGAGGTGAGCTATGAAATTGTCCAGATTGTCCAGATTGTCCCATTGCTTTTATTCCTTATTAATGGGTGGATTTTTTATGTTCGCGGCTGGCAGCCCGAGAGCAGAGGTTGTGGTTCTTGGCGAGGTGGATTTTGAGTCGGGCACTATCCCTGCATCGAACGGTTGGGGGTTTGGTTCCCAACAGGGCGGGCAAGTAAGCATTTCAACTGATACTAGCTTGAACTTCAATGGCAGCAAAGGAAGCATAAGAGGTGTGTACCCTAAGCCGGGCGCGGGAAATGTTTACGTATGGGGAGGCCTTGATATCGCTTCGCTTAATTTGCGGGATATATATATCGAATTTCATGCAAAGATGCCGAATGCAAAATATGGGGTAAAGTTTCTTAAAGTGTTTGGACAGAGAACAACAGATACCCCAGGCGAGCACTATGCCAATATGACTTTTCTCTTGGATTACACCGGCGTTGATTATGGTGGCATGTGGGGGTTCGGTTTTGGCGATGGCACGACAGAAGGAAATGACGCGCAAAACGTCGTTAAATTTACCGGGGAAGACCCTACATGGGTCGGTAGATCCAGAGCTGTGGCTATAGTGAATACTCCACAGAAAAAAATATGGCCGTCATCAGCGTGGGGCAGTGAATGGCACCATTTCAGGTTCCATGTAAAGTTTAACTCTGGGACGACAAAAGAAACCGAGGTTCCCGATGGTGCAGTTTATGTAGAAATTGACGGCAAAGTTTACGCTGATGTGAAAAACATTTTTAATCGCCATTATACCAACAAGCCTATTCAAAACATTTCATTCTTTGATTGGTCGCAAGGCGGTACCGTTCCTTTTGAGCTTTGGTATGACGATATTAAAATCACAACGGGTGGTTTTAGTCAGAATAATAATCCTGCTCCTCCGAGTAGACCGACATTGATATTGAATTAATGGTGACACTTAATATGGGTGTTGATAATTCTGCGAAGCAGAGAGTTAACCAGCACCTACAAATCCTTTTGTAAATCGCTCTATTTTAATTCCGGCTTTATAGGGCGACTAGTTAGCGCCTCTTTCCCCCTGCGGAACAGCCGAATCAATGGCTTTTCAATAAAAAAGTGGTATAGCACGCCAGCAACTAGGCTGGAAATAACACCTACAATCATTCCCAAGCCCCACGTTGCCCCACCCTGCAGTCGCCCTACAAGCCTGCCAGTAACAGAATTAAGTGGGTTATGAATTAGGTAGATTGAATAGCTCGCATTACCCATTAACACCATCCAACGAGGAATAGGCAGCGATTCTCGCCATTCCAGTAGCACAGCACCAAGCACCAATGCAGAAAAAGATAAACCAAATAAAACTCGACATTCGTAGGCAAACGGCCACAACAAGAGAAGCCCAAAGGTGACCAAGCCGAGAAGTATTAAAGGGGTTCCCAAACGACTTGACATTTTTGTCGTTAAATATGCCGTGCACATTCCAAACACAAATTCTAAATTTATAGGGTCCAACAGCACCGTAAAAAACGGTGAATAAACAACTGTTTTACCCTGCAACGCCATCGCACAAATAGCAAGAGTCCAACACGCCAAGAAAATCAAAAATATACGATTTGAGATAAAAAACAGACAGAAAATCAAGTAAAACAGCACCTCATGAATCAGCGTCCATGCCACGATTAACGCAGGAGGCAACGTATCAGGCAACAATAATAACGAACTTAATAAACTATAATTCCGTGTCTCTTGGCTCAGGCCTGGCAGGAATAAATAACTAACTATTAACGCAATAGCGATTGGCCAATAAGGTGGGAATATGCGTACAAACCGTTTAAAGCCGTAAGTTTTCCACGAAGCAACTGACTTTTCATCAGCAAAATGGCTACTCATAATAATGAAGCCGGATAATACAAAGAAAAAATCTACGCCAAGAAAACCATTTTTAAATATGCCATCTAGCCAAGGAGGAATGCTTGCAACATGACTGTCTGTACTTATTGCTGCGTGACGAATTACCACGCCTAGCGCAGCTAATCCGCGAAAAGCTTGGAGCGAATCAAATTTTTTTTTAGTAGATGACATTATATAGACTCCATATTTCGTCAAAATAAAGCAGGCGTTAATTCAGTTATTAGATCTTGCATCTAATTGTTATTGACAATGAACGGCCAAAAAAATAAAGAAACTGTAGAAAATAAATTTGAAGCCACCTTACTTTCTTTTTGACGCTGAACTTGTAGTGTGCACTTACAATGACTATCAAAATTAAGGAAAAAAGGGGTAGCACGAAGAGCGCACTGCCAAAAACCATCAAAGCAATGGCCGCAATTAAGAGAGCTAACACTGCCAAAGATAAAATAGCCACTTTTGACTTGAAGAAGCTGCCAAGAGAAGAAAAATCACCCACACCATGCCAGCGTTCTCTTTTTACAAACCCTTTTAACGTCTTCGGGTAGCCTTCATGATAAATTTTAAAGTTTTTATTTACTTCTAGAGTCGCGCCACGTGTTTGAGCTCTTTCACAAAAATCCACATCCTCGCCTGTTATTAGGCGCTCATCAAACCCCTTGGTAACATCCATTACCGATCTGGTTGTAATTAGATTGCCTGAATTTATGTACTTTTCTTTGATGTTGCGATAATTTTCATTTCGGAACCAAACATTTTCAATCCAGCAGGGTGTTCGCGATGGATAACATTTACAGCCCGTTACAGTGAGCGAATGATCTTCTAAAGAGGATGCTAATTTTAGTATTGCATCGGACCATTCTTTAGTGATAATCATATCACCATCAATAAATGCTACCAGATTGTATTTCGCCTCTCTCCAGCCAATATTTCTTGCTTTTGCAACAGTTACTTTTTCAGTTAATGTCATTAATTTTATATTTTTGATATGGGCAAGTAAGTCAGCTGTCCTATCTGTAGATGCATTATTAACGGCAATAACTTCAAGCTCGATGACTTGCTCTAAAAGCGTAGCAATTACTGCTATCGTTTCTCTTATATATTTTTCTTCGTTGTATATGGGTATAACAATAGAAAGCGACATAACATTTCCGGAAAATCTAATGATAATTACTTAGTTAGGGGTTTTGGCGATCTTAAAATATTTTCGAGTGCTGCTATAAATGCTAGGTGTATCCACAGAAAAGGATAATAGCTTACCGTAACAAATTGCCCCGCCACAAGAAATCCGAAAATACCATATCCACAACCCACAGCTATTGCTTTTAAGTGCGGTTCGCCGTCTTGTTGGTTTGCAACTTTCAGCGAAGTAGAAAGGCAGTAAAGAATAATAAGCAGAAAGAAAAAAACGGCGAGCATTCCTGCATCAGTGCCCACCTGAATAAAAATGTTGTGCGGCAACTCAGCAAATTCATAAAGCATATCTTGAGAAAAATTTTGTTCGTAATACGGAATAAAATTAAAGAACCCGATACCTGTTAATGGGTTTTCTTTGATCATATCCCAACCATGCCCCCAGTATAAAATCCTCTGCTGCGATGTTTTATCATCCCCTGTTTTTGAGAACCGTTCCTTTTGCTCCGCTGGAAGCAAATAAAATAAGCTCATGCTTAAAATTACTACTCCAATGAGTAATTTTGGTTTAATCAAGCTTTTTCTAAACATGACTAACAGCTCGCAAACAAGCGCTATTTGGGCTCCGCGGCTACTTGCCCCCAAAATGGTAAGTAATGGGCAAACCCAAAACAATATAAGGATCCATTTCTCCCACGATTTAATACTGTTCTTTTGGGCTTGATATAAATAATACGCTAGGGGAAACAGCATTAGCATCAGGATGGCAAGCTCACCAGAGTTTTGAAAGTAGCCTTTGGGGCCCATTAATCCCCAATTAGTAAATGAAAGGCCTCGTAACACCCAGCTTTTTGATGTTCCAAATGCAATTTTTCCTGTAGAAAAAAGAAAAATATTAATAAAAATATAAAATCGTTCTTTCGTGTTAACTATATTAATAATGAGAAAATAAATCACGAACCAGCCAAAAAAATCCATGAAATGTTTCTTCGATATATCAGGAAAATGCGCTGTAAATATAGAGATACAAATTGTTATCAGAAATAGAATCATCCATTTATTTGCTGGGCTTGACGCCCACTTTACCGTAGGGTCCATTACGGCGCCTGCAAGTGACCCCATGAGAAATAATTGAGCCCACGGAAGAAAATCAATGCTAGGAATTAGTGCTTGCGGCCGCACAAATTCGAAAATCAAATAACAGCAAATCATCCAAAAAGAAAAGTGCTGGCCTTTCAAATAGCTCCACATGGGGCCAAATTTAAAAGCGTAAAAGTCCTCAATAGTATAGGCCTTTGTTATCATCGAGTAGTGGTGACCTTGGTTGCCAATATTTTTGCCGCTTGCTGAACTAGAGATTCACAGTGATTAAAAAATGAAATGTTTGCGCCAAATGGATCGTGTAAATAGGCGGCGGGTTTTGGTAGCCATAAGCCTGCCAAAGTAATTTGTGCTTCATTATTGCCATAGAGAGCTTTTAATGCAGTTGCATGCTTTGGTTCCATGCCAATCAGTAGGTCGCCTGGCTGCGGTGTATATTCTTTAATGTGACGCGTTATATGATTACTCAGGATCAATTTATTTTGCAGGCCAAATGCTATTGCGCGGGGGTCGGCACTAGCGCCGCCTCTGGTATCTAAGCCATAGGATTCAGCTGTAGCACCCTGGTTTTTGGCGACGACTTCACCTAGCGGGCTGCGACAAATATTTCCGTGACATATAAATATTAATCGATTTACTTTTTTAAAATCAATTTGGTTATATTGTTTATAGAAGCCCATATGGCGAGCAACTTCAGTAAGAAACAACTGAAGCAATCCTTTCTTTGAGCCAAATTGATTTTCAATATATTGTTTTAGAACCATTCTGTTATCGCACCTGGATATTGAAAGTAATAATTACTTTTAGGCGTAAAATTTTACTGTAATAAATGTTTTGCGTATTCATTGCGGTATGTGTTTAACATGGCGGAAAATGAAAATACATTTCTTGCATGTTCTTTGCCGGATTTTGCAATTTGTGTTACAGCAGTTGCATGTTCAGTTATGTACAGTAGTCGGTTTGCGAGTTCTTGTGGGTTATTAACTGCCACAAGAAAACCTGTTATTCCGTCCTCCAGTATTTCTTGTGGGCCACCGCAACGGGTGACAACCACCGGTAAGCCAGTAGCCATTGCCTCGATAGTGGCAATGGAAAATCCTTCTGATGAGGATGATAGTGCAAAGAAATCTAATTGGCCGAGAAAGCCGGCAGTATCTTCATGAAACCCAATAAAGTGTATTCGATCAGCAATTCCATATTGAGTGATGAGATCTTCAAGTGGTTTCATTAACTCTATTTTTTTATGGCCAGCGATTACAAAATGTATGTTTTGTTTTTTTTCATTGATCAAATTTGCTGCTGCTGTTATGAGTACATCGTAACTTTTTGCGGGGCGGACATTGCCCAAACTGCCGACAAGAATAGCGTCATCGGTAATTTTTAAGGATCTGCGCAGCTCTTTGGTTTCCCGCTTTCCGTAGCGCAATTCATCTATCCCATTGTAAATAACCTGAATATTATCTTTGTGAAATAATCCGCGTTCGACAATGAAATTAGCTAAATCCTGACTAACGGCTATTAATTTGCTGACACCGAATTTCATGATGCGATTTTTAATGGCGACAAAGCGCTCATTAGGGTTTACATCTACGCGGCCATGGAGGGTTGCGATTACGGGTACGCGTGAAAATATACTCAGAATCGAGTAGGTTAAGGTTGAGCCAAGCAGGTGCGCATGTACTAGGCAAGTATTGTTTTTACGAATAAGTTTCCATAGTTCAATGTAGTATTTAATCGATAGAAAACCACGTGGTTTTACAATGTAATATCTTACGCCTCGACGCTTTAATTGATCTTCAACCCAACCTGAGCCTTTTATGATGGCGTAATTGTTGTACCCCTCCAGTGTTAATTTTTCCACTAGATCTAAAAAGACTGTTTCTGCACCGCCTGGGCCAGTGGTATCTATGGCGTGCAGAATGCTTTTTGGGTTTTCAGTCATTCATTTTTTCCTGTCAGGTACGTTCCGCGTAATTTTTATACTGTGGATTGCTAAATTACTGAGGCATTATGTTTTGCCGTGACGCGCTGTGGCAAACGCATCACTATAAATCGCCCTTTATTGCGCTTCCCTCATATCTATACTGCTATGCTTCCATACTTACTATATTAAGGGCAAACCATTGCGGCCGTTAGCATATCAAGAATCAATCATGACTTGACGGGAAATTTAAAGTTCCCGTCAAAATAGACAGCAAAATAGAGCTAGTTAGACAATATTTCTGCTCAATCCGTTATCATGCGCTAACAAATACAATCTTTTAATAAACGTCATGTTGTTGCAGCGTTACTGCAAGAGCGCGAACTATTTTGGCAGAAAAATGACACAACTTATTTTAGTGCTGGATGCTGCGCAACGGAGTGCGCTTGCTGTTACCAGATCTCTGGGTAAATTACCGCAGCTAAGTATTTTTACAGCTGAGGCGGCACCGCAAGCTTTAGCTGGATGTTCAGTTTTTTCGCAGCAATTTTTTATGAGCCCGAGTGCCATTGCGGCGCCTGAGGATTATATAAACTGGTTACATGACCTCAGTAACAAATATGATTTCGCGTTGGTTGTCCCCGTCACTGAAGTCACCAGTCAATTGCTACTGATGAATATGACGCGACTGCCTAAGGTGCGTTTACCCTTTACCTCTTATGAAAATGTGTTGCAGTTAGCCGATAAGGGAAACTTGATGGCATTGGCACAAACTCTTGGAATACCATCGCCTGCCACTCGGCTGCTCGCATCTTCTGCTGAGTTAGCTGCTACACAATTGATTTATCCTTTTGTTATTAAGCCGTGCCTGTCAAAGATATTTACGCCATCAGGATGGATTGCGACAAGCGTTAAGATCATTCATTCTCCTGCGGATTTGGATAAAGCCCTAAAGTCAGAAGTTTATTTACACGCACATCCGTTTATGATTCAGGAGTTTATTCCTGGAAATGGCGCAGGTGTTTTCTGTTTATATCATCATGGTCAGCCCACCGCTTTTTTTGCTCACCGTCGTTTACGTGAAAAGCCGCCCCAAGGCGGAGTTAGTGTTTTATGCGAAAGTGCAGAGGTCGAGCCATCGCTTAAGTTGTATGCTGAAAAATTGTTAGCGGCGGCCAATTGGCATGGTGTGGCCATGGTGGAATTTCGTGTTGCGCCGGATGGAACACCCTACTTAATGGAGGTAAACACACGCTTTTGGGGCTCATTACAACTTGCTATAGACTCGGGGGTAGATTTCCCTGCATTGATGGTGAGTAATGAGCTTGTACTTGGGTTGCCAATTCCTGCCAATTATAAAATTGGGCAGCGCCTGCGTTGGCTGCTGGGCGATCTGGATAGCCTTTATTTGTATTTAAAATCTAATTATTCTGTCGGCCAAAAACTGCGACGTATTGTGGAATTCATAACTCCCGGCTTGTTCAAAACTAAACATGAAGTTAATCGCATTAATGATATTAAGCCTGCACTTTACGAGCTAAAAGCATACCTGCGACAAATTTTAGGAAAAGTATAATTATGAAACCTGCGCTCAAGCAATTACTTAAAACTACCGCAGCCACATTTGCCAATCGATTAGGTGCGCATCGCCAATCGTCATCGACACCTAAGCTCTGGATCTTGATGTACCACCGTATATTGCCCAAACAGGATAAGCGTTTTGCACTTGAAGAGCCTGGCATGGTGGTCACGCCAGATACGTTTGCCATGCACATGGATGAAGTTAAACGTCATTTTGATGTGATTTCGCTGCCTGAATGGGTCCGGCTGAAACAACAAAATTTGCCCTTACCACGCAAAGCCTGCGCTATAACATTTGACGATGGCTGGGCAGACAATTACGAGTATGCCTTTCCCATCATTCAGGCTGAAAAGATTCCCGCAACGATATTTGCGGTAGCAGAAAAAATAGGCACAGATTTCCAATTTTGGCCCAATATTATTATGGCGTTATTGCTTAGTAACCCCTCTGCCCTGAGCGCAATGCAAAAACATCCACTATTTGCTAAATTAGCGCAAATGTCTCCTATTCCATCAAAATTAATCGACAGGGAATATGTCGCGGTGTACATTTCACAATTAAAGCAGTTCTCGGATAGTGAGATTTTTACCGCACTCTATGATATTGAATGGCGTGCACTGCTTAATGTTGCAATGCCTAATGCTTTGATGAGCTGGGAACAATTAATAATGATGCAACAATCCGGATTGGTAACCATTGGCTCGCATACTTGCAATCACAAACGCTTAACGGCTGCGGTGAGCGATGAAGAGTTGGTGCATGAAATAGCGTTAAGCAAAACAATTATCGAAACTCGGCTATCATCAGTAGTAGATTTATTTTGTTTCCCAAACGGTGATTACAGCCCCAGAGCACTTGAGCTTGTTGGCAATAATTACCTTGCTGCGGTTACCACAAAAAAAGGTATAGTAACCGCTAACACTTGCTCCAATTATGAGCTGACTCGTATCGGTGTACATGAAGAGGTTAGTAACAGCCGCAGGTTGTTTGGTGCTAGATTGTCAGGCTGGCTATAAAAAGTGAACTTAAATGATGGACTACGGAAATGGATAAATTTTTATTAGGATTACTAGGATTTAACCTATTAAATAACTGCATTAATAAACTCATGGGTCACTATGTAACGATTTACATGATTCATAGGCCTATCCCCATCGATGGTTTATACCAAGGTCTTGCGCCAGATTTGCTGGAGCAGTGTCTTATTTACGCGAAAAATAAAAATTATCATTTTGCCTCGCTTGATGAATTGGTAAGCGATGCAATTAATGGAATAGTTCCAAAGAAGCCTACGCTATGCTTCACGATTGATGATGGTTTTAATGATCAGGTTGAAGCTTTAGTTCCTATTCTTTTGAAATATGATGCCAAGCCAACAATATTTGTTTTGACTAATTTTGTGGATGGTAAAGATTGGCCGTGGGATTTTAAACTTGCTTATATGATCAATACTACATCCTGCAAGTCTGATTCTATGTCGTACAAAGGTACTCAGTTTCAGTTAAATTTGACCTCAATGCAAAATAGAACAATAACAAGAAGAGCCTTGGTAAAATACGCAAAATATCTTCCAAACGAAGTGCTTGATGATTTTATGGTGGCTGTTGCAAATGAATTGATGGTCGTTCCTCCATTGGCTGCCCCTGAAGGTTACACGCCCACTAGCTGGGAAAGGTTGCGTCATTATGAAAGCCGTGGGCTAAAAATTGGCTCACATGCCTGTACACATCGTGTGTTTAGTTCTTTGGCGCTGACCACAGTGAAAGAAGAATTAATCCACGCGAAAAATAGGCTCGCTGTCGAGCTAAGTGCGCCTTCAAAAACGTTTTGTTACCCTTCAGGAACCACTAAAGATTTTTCGAGCGCTCATGTGGATTTGGTGCGTGAGCTTGGCTACGTGGCAGCGGTTAGTGCAAGCCCGGGAAATAACACGCTTACATCCATTAAACAGAACCTCTATGCCATCACTCGCCACACATTTCCGAACACGTTGGCACAATTTGCACGTTACTCATCCTGGATTGAGGTTCTCAGAAGCAAACTTTAACGGTATATCGCTGCACTAATGCTCGCGGTGTCAATGAATGTTAAGTACGCATACTTAGTGTTAACTAAATCTTTTACGATAAAATCTAACTCTTATGAAATCAGATGTTGAATTGCTCTTAAAACAATTAAAAACTGAAAAATCTATTAAAGGCGAGATAGCAAGTAAGTTTAAACACACGGATAAAAATACAGCTGAATATCCTTTGCTGTTGACTGCCATGCAAGATGTTTCAGAGCGCATTAACACTATCGAAGCACAGATAAAGGCGTACACACTCATTTCATCTGCAGTACCGGAAAATCCAGAATTTAATACCTCTCCATTTTCAAACATTGCTACAACTAACAACTGGAATAGCGCTTTCACGTTTAAATTGCTTCACGAAAACGAATTCAATCGTTGGGATGATTTTTTAAAAAATCACTCAACAACCTACCATTACGGTGCATGGCTAACAATAATAAAAAAATCATTTGGGCATGAAAGCCTGGTGCTCGCAGCAATTGATGGAAATGGAAATATTTTAGGCGGACTACCACTAACATTTTTTTCCAGTAAAGTATTTGGTAAGTTTGCAGTCTCAATTCCATTCTTAAACTACGGTGGTGTGATTTCGGCTTATTTTGATATTGCGCTAGCGCTTGTCGAGCAATCAAACGCTATTTGCGTAGATAAAAAATTATCGCATATTGAAATTAGAGCGATGCAAGCGGGGTTGGCAGAAAATGTGCTCGACAAAAAGGTCTCCATGGTTTTGGAGTTGCCTAAATCAGATGCGATTCTTGAAAAGCAATTAGGGACAAAATTGCGAGCTCAGTACAAAAAAGCAGAAGAATACAAACCAACGTATAAGATAGGAAAGTTAGATCTATTAAACGATTTCTACAAAGTTTTTTCGCGGAATATGCGCGACTTGGGTACACCAGTTTATGGTAAAAATTGGTTTGCAAATATTTTGTCTTCGCCAGCCATAAAATCGACAATTCTGATTGTTTATATGGATAAAAAGCCTGTGTCCGCTGGGTTCCTGGTGGGCAGCGATGTCATGTTAGAGATCCCTTGGGCATCCACTATCCAAAGCGCAAACGGCAAAAATGCCAATATGTGGATGTATAGGCACATACTTTCTTACGCGATTGCTGAAGGCTATAAGTTTTTTGATTTCGGTCGTTCAACAATGGGGGCGGGGACTTACAAATTTAAAAAGCAATGGGGCGCCTTGCCGCATCAACATTATTGGTATTACGTGTTGGCCAGCGGCAACAAAAAACCTGAACTGAATCCGGACAACCCAAAATTTAAAATTTTTATTTTTATATGGAAATTGATGCCTGTGTGGTTAACAAAAATAATAGGGCCACAAATAATCAAACAAATACCTTAAAGAATGAAAAATATGGTAACCGTCCGAAAATCCGCGTATGGCAAAAATATTTTGATTTGATTTAATAGCCTCCACGCTAACAGGAGGATATATGAATCAAATCATCTCGCAATCGAAACGCAGTGTGGCAATCAGAGTTCAGTGGCAAGAGCATATTGCTGCGCAACAAGTCTCAGGGCTGCGTCACTCTACTTAGTCAGCCCTGAAAAATCCACAACGCATTGTTTTTAATGAATTAACCACTCGTTTTGTGTAATAATTTCGACCAGTTTAAGCAGTTTCTCCTCCTAAAACTGGTCGAAAGTCGAGTGGATTATTTATGAAACAAGATTCCCCGCACACACAACAACTCAGTTTTCTCGTACCTAACTTCATTGATCAACTCAACCCTAAACATCCGCTCCTGCAATTAGCCAAGCGAATTCCCTGGGCGTATTTTGAGGCCGAATTTTCCCATCATTATGCTCAAAAA
>JAYTSJ010000149.1:0-3833 GCA_043745725.1 Gammaproteobacteria bacterium
GCCGTTAAGCCCAGTAGCGAAGGCGCATTTGCCGCATAGCTTTGACCTACGTTCTGGTTAATGCCGCCAACAATCGTGTTCCATACAGTGATGACGCGGAAACCGGCGCGGCGATTATAATCTTCCGTTTTAGCAACAAACTGATCTAGTTGCGATTGATTAGGCCAACTATTCGGATAGGTATAACCAAAACCAGACGGCCCAGAGATAAGGTTGTCGTTATCGGTTGAAGTCTGCCAGTAATAGTTAAGTGCGCCAGGCATAGCATCGAGCATTGCGGGTGAAAGCGTCCAACCCATTGGAACCTTGCCGCGATCTGGATTGCTCCAAAGTTTGCGCATTAAGTGCTCAACATATTGCAAGTTATCGCCATCACTCAGAATAAAGGCAACATAAATTTTATTTTGCAACGCTGGTTTCGGTGGCATAGGTTTGATGTTTACAGTGCGCGGCATACCACTGTGCATAGTCAAGTTGGATGACCAATCACTCGCGATAGTCGCAATGCCGTAACGCGAACCAGCTTCCACACCTGGCCCTTCTTCCGGCCACCAACCCATATAAGAAGTGCCTGCGCCCATGGAGGACAGGAAGCTGTTCAACATATTACTTTCTTCAGCGATGAGAGGATCCAGCCAAACAACAGCGTGACCAAGCGCAGTAGCATACTCACGCAACGCCGCTTTATGGGCATTAGGGTTCAAACCAATCAACAGCTTATGGTTAATACTCGGCCAGTAGTTGTTATACATGGTTTGATAAACGGCAATTTTGTTACTGAACTGACCGCGCAAATCCACCAGAATTGGCAAATTGTAGGGTGCCGCCGTTAAGCGTGCCACTTGCCCTGGAGATGCAATCAACGCTTTGCGAGTTCCCGCAATTGTGGTTGCCAGGTTGATGGTATCTGGCTGCGCATAGTCATAAACCACTATCCCCGTGAGATCGCTACGGTACTTAGTGATGAGACTCCACTTGTCGGAAACTTCATTCCAACCCAAGCCCAGAGACTGTAGCCAGGTATAACGCCCTTCCGCAAAATCATCACCTTCATATGAAAATATCCGCGGTTTAACGGCATTTACAACACCTTTAAGTGATGCAAATAAATAGAGTTCTTCGTCCGCTTTGGTTCTGTTTGCGCTCACAGAATCAACTTTGATATAAGCACCGCCCAACCAATAAACTCGAAACTCAACGGCATGACCTTCTGCCGGCATAGAAAAGGGCAGCGAGAAATCAACATAATTTCCGGCGACGGAAAATTGTTTGCGAGTGACATTTTGGGAAGCAAGTCCTGCGCCTGTCGTTGCATCGCGCACGTCGATAGTGACCAGAACATCATCATTCGCGGTGTTGTTGTCAGTCTTCATTCGAAAGATGGCGACGTTCGGGCCAGCAGGTAAACTTGTGTCGTAAGGCCCATAAACCATATGTTGGTTAGGCGTATCAATACCAGTCTGACATAACCAGCCATCGCCTTCCAAGCGGCCGGTTCCATGCGCCAAAGAGGAACCCTCGGCCTCCCAGCGAGCTGGATATGCGTTTAGTAAAATTAAATCTTGCGTCGACGCCGGCGCTGAAAAGGAAGGTAGTAATTGTGAAGATGGCCAGGTAATCTCAGCATAGGATTGTGTGGTTGCAAATAGAGATATCAATGCAATGGAACCACACGCATAGAAATTGCGATATGTGTTACTCATGACAATATTGACCTTGAATTGTGCATCTACCAGTTTTGTATTACTGAGGGTTGACTGAAAATTGGCAAATGAGATTTTAAGAGAACCAGTAATGCAGGAAGGAACCCAAGCTGGTATGTATTTTTATTGCTTTCTAATCCCGCCACTATTGTTTTATTAACGAGAGTTTTTAAATTTAATCAGTACCATACAACGTTGTCAATCGGACAATTGAGGTTGTGACGTAGAGGCTGAACAATAGAGATGAATCCGCAAAAACAAATGAAAATAATGAAAACGTTTTCGGCGACCAGTTTGACTCAACTGACTTAATAAAAGATTAGCCTGAGCCACATAAAGTCATTATTACTCTACGCCATAATGCTGTTGTGAAGTGTAGTAGCGGGCATTTTCAAATCAATCACTTTGGTATTGGCAATTAGATCGTGTAAACATCGTTTATCTTTTCTAAAAAAGATAAGTAATATATCCACAACATTTAAAAAAGGCAGCACCATCATCACCAGCTGAATTAAATATCGATTGAATACTAGGGCGACAAATTTTGGTTTTTGGTTAGTCATATCAACAATGGCAATATTGCATAATCGTTTGCCAATTGTTTGCCCATTCCGATACAAAATAAAAATATTAAGCATAAAAAAAACAAATACTTCATACACTAATATTTTGAAAAGTATTTCTGGTGGAGCATTAAAAGGGTTTTCAGCGAATTGTTCTAAATTAAAATGTTGAACGAATGGCTGCACGCAAAACATGACTAAAAAAATATCAATAATCGCCGCCGCCAATCGTTTACCGCGTGAAGCCGTATTATCCACTCCGGAAATGGATGGTTTTGTTTGCAGCTCAGAAGGTTGTTGATTATCGTTCAAAAGTTTACCTATGAATGCTCAAATGGTTAAAGATTTAGTGTTCCATATCGGGTGTTACAGTGATGCGCCAATCTGTACCGACAGCGCGAATATCGCGAATTTTTAACGGCAAAGCTGATGACATAGTATTGAGTGGCAAATCAAACAAGGGGCGCGCATTGCTGCCAAGAAGTTTGGGGGCCATATAAATAATTACCTCATCAAGCAAACCACGGCGCAAAAAACTGGCGGCCAAGGTTGCACCCGATTCCACCAGGACTTCATTGCATTGGCGCTTGGCTAATTCAATTAAAAGTGCAGTAAGATTAATACGACCATCATTCGCAGGTAAGGCTAAAAGTTCGACATATTCTGGCCAACCGGTCAACTTATCCTCGTTGTCGATACTACCGTTATGGACTAATAAAATCGCTGTTTCTTGCGCAAGAATTTTAGCATTGCGTGTTAAGCGCAATGAAGAATCCAACACTACCCGCAACGGTTGTTTAACAGCAGCGTCCTGTGCGTTAGGTAATTCCAATTCATCAACGCGAACAGTAAGCGATGCATTGTCGAGTAAAACTGTATCTACACCAGTAATAATTGCACAGCTGCGGGCGCGCAAACGTTGTACATCAGCACGCGCTTTCTTGCCGGTCACCCATTGGCTTTCGCCACTCGACATAGCCGTACGACCATCCAAACTCATACCGAGTTTACAGCGTACCAGTGGCAGTTTACGCTCCATACGTTTGATAAAACCAAGATTGAGCGCACGCGCATCATCCTCTAATAAAGGGCCACTCACTTGTATGCCAGCATCACGCAAATAATCAAGGCCACGCCCTGCAACCAGCGGATTCGGATCTTCCATCCCATAAACCACACGCACAATACCTGCAGTAACTAACGCGTGGGTACATGGGCCGGTTTTGCCCGTATGATTGCATGGCTCTAGCGTGACATAGGCCGTCGCACCCTTGGCGTGCTCACCCGCGGCACTCAACGCATTCACTTCTGCATGGCCTTCGCCAGCACGAATATGCCAACCCTCACCCATTACTTTGCCATCTTTTACCAATACGCAACCTACTCGCGGATTAGGCATGGTGGTGTAAAGACCGAGTTCGGCAAGGCGTAAGGCCTGCGCCATAAAGGCGTAATCAGCAGAAGTTAACAACGAAGATAGAGACATAAAAATTTAGCTATTGTCCGGTTGTTGTTCAAGGCGGTCGATCTCTTGACGAAACTCGTTCAAATCTTTAAAACGACGATA
>JAYTSJ010000150.1:0-5336 GCA_043745725.1 Gammaproteobacteria bacterium
ATTGCTCAAAGTGCTCGACTTCATCCACCAACTCAGCAATGCCTTCAAGCTCACAACAATGCCTGGGTTGCAAACGATTAGTACGATGATTCCGCATCGCTAAATTAAACGTAATGCGGTACAACCACGTCGATAATTTCGATTCACCTCTAAAATTTGCCAAGGCCAAAAAGGCCCGTAGAAATGTTTCTTGCACAACGTCTTCTGCAGTATGAACATCACCATTACAAAGACGAGTAGCGTATTTTTGCAACTGACTTTGAAAGCGCAATACCAGAGTGCTGAACGCTTGTTGATCTTTGTGAACGACAAAGCGCTCAATCAATTCGTTGTCTGATACATCCATTCCAATGACACCAACTTTAGTTGACTCCATCACCCTCACCTCATCAATGGCAATTAATACAAACAGTGATTTGCTGTTATACGTAACTATAACACCGTTTTCGCAGAACACAAGATCCCTCTGCTAAATTTCTTTAGCAGTGTATTTATTGTTTGCTATCCCACAAGTATAACGAACGAGGAAAACGGCACAGGGAAAGATAAAAATGTTTAACTAGTTGATTTTAAATAAATTTATATTTTTCATAGGTAGAGAGAGAGGAGGATTTTACGAAAATACCACGAGCTCCCTCTTGCGAGGATTAGCTATTTTTTTCGAACCTTGCCCCAGCAATATAGCTAATGCCCATCAATATGACTGGCGCCACTTGAATCAGAAGTGACTTTAGCGGAGCCATAATAATCAATAGTAGACGCACCGCTTGCGCCGGCTTTAAGCGTTTCATTGACAAGAATTTCAATGTTAGATGCGCCGCTCGCTTGAACGTCCGCATTGCTGACGACTAAAGATTTGCTTGCGTAATTGCTTGCGCCACTGGCTTCAATGATCAACTGCTGCACCACTCCAGATTTTTTCACTTCAAAATTAGACGCTCCCGATAAATTGACGTCCGCTTTTTGGCTATTAAGCGTTTGTATTTCAACATTTGCAGCCCCCGAAGATTCAAAAGCTATATTATTAACCTGTAAATTAGAAAAATGCGTTTGCGCAGCACCAGAATTTTTTACCACTAGTTTTTCACCGCGATAATTGCTCATAGTGACCTCTGTAGCGCCTGAAAATTCTGCATAATTCAACTGTTTAATTTGCAGAATAAATTTCACTTGATCATTATTATTGTCAAACCAATGGAAAAAATTTCCATTTTCGCTCTTCACTTTAAGTGTAAGCCGATGATTGGTCTGATCCACATTCACGCGCTTCATGACTTCAGCGGTGGCTTCCGCACGTAAACTCTCAACATCACCTTGCGTTATTTCAATCTCGACGCCGCCACCTGCGCTGAGCTCTAGGACAGAATTTATTGGATAACTTTGGGCAACTATTGGCTCAGCATTAACGGTAGCGGCAAGCAGAAAAACCGCTGCAACAGCGAATATAGTTGATTTCATAAAACTCTCTCCGAATGAACTAAGTAGGTGTGCTTCATCATGATAAAAAGGACCATGATCCCTTTTACCAGAATCCCTTTTACCAGAATTCTTTTTTATCACGATTATTCAGTTTGACGTGGCAAATCCGAAACTGGATGCAGTGACTTTGCAAAAAAGCCGTGAAAATTAAAAAACGCACAAACATTTTAAAAAAACAAGACTGTTCGACAGGGCGTATTTGAGGATAATGGACTACTTCTAATACAGTCCCATTAATACAGCTCCATCACCTCTGTTTAACTACATTTCCTCGCACGAGCCAGTTTTTATGACCCAACTCTCCATGAACTCCAAACAACTATCCAACACTTCCATACAGCTGCCAAGCATTGCCAAGCGTATTGCCGATGAATTAGCCGTATCGGAACAACAAGTAAGCGCCGCCGTAGGGCTGCTGGATGAAGGCGCAACCGTGCCCTTTATCTCCCGTTATCGTAAAGAGGTTACTGGTGGGCTGGATGATACGCAGATGCGTTTGCTGGAAGAGCGCCTGCGCTACTTACGCGAGCTGGAAGAGCGCCGTGCGGCGATTTTGAAATCCATTATCGAACAAGAAAAACTCACACCCGAGTTGGAACGCGACATCCTGCAAGCCGATACTAAAAATCGCCTGGAAGATTTGTACTTACCCTTTAAGCCCAAACGCCGCACCAAAGGCCAGATCGCCCGCGAAGCTGGCCTTGAACCATTGGCGGAAGGCTTGTATGCCGATCCAACACTTAACCCCGACGTCGAGGCGGCTAAATACCTCAATCCGGAACATAAAATAGACGATGTAAAAGCCGCCCTCGACGGTGCCAAATATATTCTCATGGAAAAATTCAGCGAAGACGCAGAATTGCTCGGCCGTCTACGCAGCTTCTTACATCAGGAAGCAACGCTAAGTGCGCGCGTATCTGCTGGAAAAGACACAGACACCTCACAAGAAGTACAAAAATTCCGCGATTATTTTGAGCACGATGAGCCACTTAAAAGCATGCCGTCACACCGTGCGCTCGCCATATTCCGCGGCCGCAATGAAGGCACTCTTACTATAGCGCTGAAAGTTGGCGATGAAGATGCTGCTACTAGTGTTGCGCAAAAAGGTCATCCTTGTGAAACGATGATTGCTGATCATTGGCAAATAAAAGATCACAGTCGCGCTGCAGATACCTGGTTAGCGGAAGTTGTGCGCTGGACCTGGCGAGTAAAATTATTAACACATTTGGAAACCGATTTATTAAGTGAGCTGCGTGAAAAAGCCGAAGACGGCGCGATAAAAGTATTCGCATCCAACTTAAAAGATTTATTACTCGCTGCACCCGCAGGGCAAAAAGCGACTATTGGCCTCGACCCGGGAATGCGTAGCGGCGTAAAAGTTGCCGTGGTAGATGCAACCGGTAAAGTGCTCGATTATTGTGTTATTTACCCGACGCCACCTTTCAATAAAATTGCCGAATCGGAATTGGTTTTGGTCGCGCTCTGCAAAAAATACAACGTTGGTTTAATTGCCATTGGCAATGGCACTGCATCGCGTGAAACTGAAAAATTTGCGAAAGATGTTTTAAAAGCGCATCCCGCAATTACCGCAAGCACTGTCATTGTGAGCGAAGCCGGCGCATCAGTTTATTCTGCTTCCGAATTTGCGGCAAAAGAATTTCCGGATTTGGATGTGACTATTCGCGGCGCAATTTCTATTGCACGCCGCTTGCAAGATCCGCTCGCAGAACTGGTAAAAATTGATCCTAAATCTATCGGTGTTGGCCAATATCAACACGATGTTTCGCAATCACAATTGGCGCGTTCGCTGGATGCGGTAGTTGAGGATTGCGTGAACGCCGTTGGTGTAGAAGTCAATACTGCATCTGCCGCATTACTTGCGCGGGTTTCTGGCTTGAACGCTACACTCGCCAATAATATTGTAGAATTTCGCAATCAAAATGGTGTGTTCGCATCGCGCGCCGCACTTAAAAAAGTACCGCGCTTTGGCGAAAAAACGTTTGAACAAGCGGCGGGATTTTTGCGCGTTGCCGGCGGCGAAAACCCACTCGACTCGTCAGGTGTTCACCCTGAATCCTATTCCGTCGTGCAAGAAATTGCGGAAAAAAATACACGGGAAATTAAAGGGTTGATTGGCGACACATCATTTCTGCGCGGATTAAAAGCAGCGGACTACACCAATGAAAAATTTGGTTTACCCACCGTGACCGACATCATCAAAGAGTTGGATAAACCTGGCCGCGACCCACGTCCGGAATTTAAAACTGCAACCTTTCAGGAAGGCGTGGATACAATTACCGATTTGATCCCCGGTATGATTTTAGAAGGCACTGTAACGAATGTGACCAACTTTGGCGCCTTCGTGGATATCGGTGTACATCAGGATGGCCTTGTGCACATATCTGCCTTATCGCACACATTTATTAAAGATCCGCGCGAAGCAGTAAAAGCCGGAGATATTGTAAAAGCCAAAGTGATGGAAGTGGATGTAGCACGCAAGCGTATTGCGCTGTCATTACGTTTGGATGATACCCCCGGTGAAAAAGTAGAAGGTGGCTCATCAAGCAACAAAGGCGGCAGCCGACCACAATCGCAAAACCAACAACGTACCGCGCAGAAAAACAATCCCGCTCCTGCGACTATGGGCAGCATGGGTGCGTTACTACAACAGGCATTAAAGAAAAAATAATTTTTACTTCGCAATAAAAAAACCCGCTACTTTGCGGGTTTTTTTATTCAGATCATCTGATATTTTCAGGCAGCGCTTGTGTGAATGTAAAGCCGAGTTAAGTGAAAGATTTCTAAATTATTTGCGAGCTTCATAGTGGTGCCAAATACGCAAAATGGTTATTGCTTCCGGGTAATTAACATAGCGAACAATATAATTTCCAAATGCAAAATCTCGGATAGAGGCTTGAATATTAGTTTGTGGCCAATTAATTACACGACCAATTTCTGGAAAAGCACAAAGTTGCTCGATTCGATAAATTAACTCTGATGCTATACGAACTGCCGCAGCAGGATTGTTTTGGGCAATAAACTCACGCACTCGCATCAAATCTTGAACTGACTCAGGAGAATAGGATAACTTCACTTTCCTGCCTCAGGTGGAGTCAATTCCTTATCGGAGCCCCAACTTTGTAGCCAAGCATGGACTTGCTCTCCTTCAACAACTAAGCCCGATGCAACCGATTCCATTGCCTGCAAAGTTTCACTCCACCGTTTTTGCTCAAGACTTTGACGGTCGATAAACTCCCTAATCGCTTGATTTATAAGCCAGTTTTTACTTCTTTGAGTAGAGTTGATGACGTTTTGTAAGTCATTTTCGATATCTGCTTGAAGCCGAATTGTAGTAACGCTCATATAAAGACCTGATCACAAAAATACAATGTATTACAAAGTAAGTTCATATACAAGAACTATAAATTTGGCCAATTTAACGTCAAGTTCAGCGGCAGATTTTTAAGTTGTAGGTTTATGGAATACTTTTGCGCAGCAAATTCACCAGACTGCGATCTATAAAACTGTCCTTAGCCGTCACGAATTGTCTGGAGTGCTTGAACGATTTGAATGCCATTTACACCGTGTGTGAAACAATAAAATTTGCTTTGGTTAACGGCTCGTAATTATGCTCATATTCTATTAGCAAATGCTCTAAACTACGGCTTCCTTCAACTCCGATGTTCACAATATATATTAAATAGTCTTGAACAATACCCATAGATTCAAGGAGCTTTAATATTCGAACGCCTTCAACTATACTAACTAGGCCGCAGCAAAGAGTACCGTCTTTGCTTGAAAGAAAGATTTTATCAACTTTTTATCTGCTTTAATTTTTTCTAAATCTGTAATCGCTC
>JAYTSJ010000151.1:0-8056 GCA_043745725.1 Gammaproteobacteria bacterium
GTCGTTTACTTTTATCCTAAGGCATCGACTCCAGGTTGCACCACTCAAGCCTGTGGTCTTCGTGATTCAAATAATAATTTGGCCGCTATAAATACAGTAGTTTTAGGGATTAGTCCTGACGCACCTTTAAAGCTACAAAAGTTTGATAACAAATATAATCTTGGCTTTACCCTTTTATCTGATGAGGGACATGCTGTTGCTGATACTTATGGTGTTTGGGAGCTAAAGAGTTTTATGGGAAAACAGTATATGGGAATCATTCGGACTACTTTTATAATCGATATTAATGGTCGGGTAAGACATGTTATTGCTAAAGTGAATACTAAAACTCACAACTTAGATGCCATTAATTATATAAAAGACAGCTTCTGATTTTTTATGATATATTAAATAAATTTTTGCGGTTTTCGGATTGTTTTTCGTAACTTTTTGATGTCGCTTAAATTTTAGTCTATAATGGTCGTACGGATAATAAATTAGAGTGATCGCGTAACCTATATTGGTGTTTTTTGGTATTGGTTTGTCATCAACTGCTCATATTTCTCATGCTTAACTAGCATAAAGAGAGGCCTTAATGATTCAGTTACAACGCAATTATCGTAATGAAGATTTTACATCCAATGGTGAGTTCGCTCATTCGGCAGTTAGATCTTATGAAGAATATTTATCTTTGGCCAGAATCCCTCATTGCGAAGGAGTTTCTGGGCGTGTTGTTACTACTCTTCATCAGCGAGTAGGTCATTCTGATTTATCAATTGACCGTGTTGCTGAGGATATTGGTTTATCCAAGAGAACATTACAACGTCGCTTGCAACAGCAAAATGCTAACTTTGCACAGCTGCGTGATGATGTACGTTTCAACTACGCTATTAAATATTTAATTGATGATCATATGAGTGTAGATTTAGTGTCAAAAGCACTCGATTTCTCTGATAGGACAAGTTTTACTAATGCGTTTAAACGCTGGACTGGCTTATCGCCAAGCGTTTTCCGCAAGCTCTTTAGAGATTATGCATAATCCTAAATAGTTTTCTCTTTAACGATTAGCGCTAATTGCCTGCCCTCTTTAAACAGGGTAGAGTTAGCGCTTTTTAATCGTTAGGGGTTCTACATGAGTTTTTTCATATCTTCTGCATTCGCACAAACTGCACAAATTACACCGCCTGCACAGCCCGTTTGGGAATTGCCTATAATGATTGGCGGCATGTTTATTTTTATGTATTTCATTATTATTCGTCCGCAACGTAAGCGTCAAAAAGAACATCAAAATCTTGTCACCGCTTTGTCAAAAGGCGATGAAGTTGTTTTGACTAGCGGCATGCTGGGAAAAATATTAAAAGTTGATGACAGCTATGTTGTGATAGAAACGGGCAATAATATTGAATTAAAGTTTCAGAAAGTTGCCGTTCAGGCTGTTTTGCCTAAAGGTACAATCAAATCAATTGAAGCGGCATAAAATAAAAAATCCTACTTTATTAATACTTAAATTCATTCGAATTAATTACCAAACTAATCTTTGCTAGATACAATTTAATGGCTTGGGTAAGCCTGCAATTTTGCAGGCTAGTTTTGCAGGGCTGGGGGGGAAAAGTTGCAATAAGTAAACACTGCGACCTTTTTCAGCCCCCAGCATTTGCTCAGTATGTTTTACTAACGCACGCATTGATGGTGAAAGCTCGTAGAGCTGGTAGAACTTACGTAACAACTCAATAATTTCCCAGTGCGCTGCGGTTAATTGAATGTGTTCTTGTTGCGCAATTTTAATTGCAACCTCTTCATTCCAATCCGTTAGCTGCTTCAAAAATCCTTCTTTATCTAGTTCAACAACTTGCGTGCCAATATGCAATTGCATGTCAATACCAACTTTGTACACAACGATGTTCTATGCTTAGTTGTACAAAGCCATTGTAATCCGTAATGTGAATATCAGGATGGAGTTTTTCTTGCAGGCCTCGAGCTTTTACGTCGCCCATAAGTACATAAATCTTTATTCCCTTTTGCATGATTATTGACAATTGTTCTGTGCAGGGTGAGCTTTTCATTGCGCCAAATACACCATCCTCTAATAGTAGAATTCCATCATCCTCTCCGCAAATTTGCAGACAAGATAAAAGAGTCGTGTGAGTAAAGGGCGACTTGTTGACTGTATGTAAAGTACTCATATTAAAAGCTCAGCAATTGGTCTTGCTGGGTCAGTAAACTGCAGATAGTTTTACTATCTATAACTTGGACGCCATCCAGAATAAGTTCATTTATAGTAATTTGTCGTGCTTGCAATGATTCAAAGTGTACATAAATATTTTCAATTTCATAGAGTGCCAATACAGGTAGCATTGCAGCAAAATTTTTTTGTTCCAGATCACTAGGATCCTGCGCAGATAAGAGCTGAAATACACCGTCATCCATAAATAATAAACTTAAATTCTGATCATACGCAGATGCCGCTAAAATCGCGTCCAATGCTTCTTTTGCGAGCGATGTACCATAAGGAGCGTGGCGACTAATAAATAAAAGTTTTTTGCGGGTTATGCTTTTATTATTTGTAGTCATGTTAACCACCAAAGGTGACGAGTCTGTCAGAAATGACCGCCGCATCGACCAATTGACCCAGCCCGCTAATTTCAAAATTTTGGTTCAAATTGAATGTGGGCTTATCGTAACGATTGGCTTCTTGTTCATTTAATATCCCGCGCCTCAAGGCTGCTGCGATGCACACAACAAGATCAATATTATAATCCTGACTCAGTTGTTGCCATTGCAGTACCAAATTTATTTCATCTTGGGGTGGTGTCATTAATGCCGAGCTGTTGTGTACGCCATCGTGGTAAAAAAACACACGATAAAGTTGATGTCCGTTTGCGAGAACTGCGGCGGCGAAACGATATGCCGTGCCACTCGCTTGTGAAGAGTAGGGTGCAGCATAAATTGCAAGAGAGAAAATCATTGCTTATGCAGTGCCTGGAAGAATGGGTTGTGGTTAATTCTACGGAATTTATTGTGATAAGTACAAATAAAAAAGGCACCCTTTAAGGTGCCTTTTTTAACGATAATATGGCGGAAGGGCAGGGATTTGAACCCTGGGTAGGCTATAAACCTACGCCGGTTTTCAAGACCGGTGCATTAAACCACTCTGCCACCCTTCCGTTGAGGCGCGAATTATACATGGGTTTTTAATATCAGCAATATACAAATGGAAAAAATTTGGCTTTTTAAGTATTCATTTTCCATAAACAAAAATCCGAGCATGGTGCTCGGATTTTTGTTTAGAAAAGTACAGAAGAAATAAAAATTATTCGTTTGCTTCAGTCTCGGATGCTTGTTGTTGCTTCGCAATACGAGGGTCATTAGCGGGACGAGTAATCGGGCGAGGATTATGCTCAACACTCGGTGGTAAGCTTGTATCTAGTGTGCTTGATTGTTTTGGGGTGCGAGTCTCAGTTACGATTTGAATTGCTGCTAATGGCTTTGGAGCAAGGCGTGGATCATTGCTTGCTCGAGCACCAGTTGCTGCAGGCTCTTCGATAACTGGAAGAGTGATGCGATCAATTATCTGCTCATTTACGGTATTGGGGGCGGCAGTCACCTCAGCTTCTTGTTTTGTAGCAACAGTTTTCTCAGCTCTTTCGCGTGCAATATGCGGTGCTACTGTGGTTTCAATAGTAGAAGCTTGCACAGCATTGGTTTGTGAAATGGCCGCTAGCAAATTTGATTCTATGACTGCCAGGTCATGCTCTGATGCTGCAGATTTAGCTATGTATTGCGCAGTGATTGACTTTGGAGCACTGTTTTCTTTTGGAGGATTATTTTCTGATGTTTGAGCGACAACAGGACGAATAACAACTGGCGCACTAGTAACCTGGTTAGTGGTTTCAGCTTCAGTTGTTGTAAATTCTTTTTCGCCTTGTTGTTCATCCGATGCTACATCATCGCGACGTGGTGCGCGGCGACGCTGTTGCGAGCGAGTGCGGCGCCCAGCAGGGCGTTTTGATGGGCGCTGATCATCATTTTCAAGTTGCACTTCAGCTGCAGGCACTTCAGAAGCTATTATATTATTTTCTAACACTTCTTCAGTAACTTGTTGCTGACGGCGCGGCTCTCTAGGCTCACGATTTTCACGTGGCTGACGATTATTCCTATTGTTATTGCGATTATCGGATGTGTTTTCTGATGAGTCGCGTTGCACATCTTTTTGCGAATCACGTTGGTTGTCGCGCTGCTGATTGTCACGTTGATTATTGTTGCGTGACGGGCGAGCTTCACGTGGCTCACGGGTTTCATTCACGTTACGTTCGGTGGGAACTCGTGGCTCGAGGTTATCGCTAATTTCGCGATCATCTTTATGATCTCTGCGACCTCTAGTATCACGACGCGGGCGGTTTTGGCCGCTGCGAGAACGATTATTACGATTTGTATCACGCGTAATACTTTTCTTTTTCTCCACATCATCATCAGAAAATACTGATGTAATGGATTTCAAAAGACGAGCTAGCAAACTTGGTTTTTTAGTCGGTTCTGGTGCTGGCTGTGTCTGTGCAACAGGTTGAACTGCAGGTTTAGGAGCATTTAAAGTTTTTGTATTAATTTCTTTTTCATCATCATTGGTTTCTTCGATATGAGACACAATTTTATAACTTGTTTCTAGTGTGCCTTCATCATCATCGCGTAAACGCTGCACTTCAAAATGCGGTGTCATCATGTCGGCATTCGGAACTATAACGACACGAGTGTTGTTGCGCATTTCAATGCTGGAAATCGTTTTGCGTTTTTCATTCAGCATATAAGTAGCAACCGAAATAGGGCAGATTGCACGAATTTCTACGCTGCGTTCTTTTTGTGCTTCATCTTCCACTAAGCGTAAAATAGATAATGCCAGTGAACGTGTACCGCGAATCGTGCCTTGACCTTCGCAGCGCGGGCAGACTTTCGATTGGGTTTCTCCTAATGATGGGCGTAAGCGTTGACGCGACATTTCGAGCAAACCAAAGCGCGAGATGCGGCCAATTTGTACTCGTGCACGATCCATTAGCAGTGCATCGCGAACACGGTTCTCTACTTCACGTTGATTGCGTACTGGTTGCATATCAATAAAGTCGATAACAACTAAACCGCCCATATCACGTAAGCGTAATTGACGAGCAATTTCATCAGCGGCTTCAAGATTGGTTGTCAGTGCAGTTTCTTCAATATCGCTACCTTTCGTTGCGCGTGAAGAGTTGATGTCGATAGCAATCATTGCCTCAGTAACATCAATAACGATAGAGCCACCGGAAGGCAATTTCACTTCGCGTTGAAAAGCTGTCTCAATTTGGCTTTCAATTTGATAGCGATTAAACAGCGGAATATCATCTGTATAGAGCTTAACTTTGCTGCGGTAGTTAGGCATAACTTGTTGGATAAAGCCTGAAGCTAAATCAAAAGCTTCTTTGCTATCCACAATGACTTCACCAATATCCTGACGCAAATAATCGCGGATAGCGCGAATAATGACATTGCTTTCCTGAAAGAGAAAATTGGGTGCAGGCGCTTTTTTGGCTTCGCTATCGATGGATTCCCACAGCTGCAACAAGTAGTTTAAATCCCACTGCAATTCTTCGGCACTACGACCCACGCCGGCGGTACGAATAATAACGCCCATACCTTGAGGAACTTCAATCGCACCCAAAGCATCTTTCAATTCTGCGCGCTCTTCACCTTCAATACGGCGGGAGATACCACCAGCACGAGGGTTGTTAGGCATAAGAACTAAATAGCGACCAGCCAAGCTGATAAAGGTTGTTAGGGCCGCGCCTTTGTTGCCACGCTCCTCTTTATCAACTTGAACAATAACTTCTGTGCCTTCTTTCAGCACATCTTTGATTTTTATGCGACCGTCAGAATCGCCAGAATTTTTAGTGAAATAATCGCGGGAAATTTCTTTTAGTGGAAGGAAGCCGTGGCGATCTGCACCGTAGTCCACAAAAGCTGCTTCAAGGCTGGGCTCTACGCGGGTAATTCGGCCTTTATAGATGTTGGATTTTTTTTGTTCACGGTTGCGGTTTTCAATATCCAGGTCATACAACCATTGGCCATCTACTAGTGCGACGCGCAACTCTTCTGGTTGAGTTGCATTAATGAGCATTCTTTTCATGTTTTACCTAATCAATTAGTTTAATGCGCAAGCAAACTAACGCTTAGATTAAGATGAATGTTCGTGCAACCTTGTGGACTGCTGCGCTACAAAGTGCTCGCAACAGCGGTTGGCCGGGGGTAACTCTAAGGAGTCGCTACACAGCGCTAAGAGTTTGCGCCAAAAGCTAGTCGCTCAAGGCAATCCCATTTAACTCATGAGGTAAATTACATTTACCTTGTCCCTATTTATTTTTTGTTGTTATGGCTGGTCTCGCGACCAGTTAACAAACGGTACTTCCGTTTGCGACACAACGATAAACTGCTAAACCGATTTTCTCTGCATGTCTTCAGAATATAAATCAGTAATAAATCAAACACTTACAACTGGAAGTTAATGTATGATTTGCGTTTAAAAGTACAAAATGTCCAGGATAATTAGGGCAATCTCAGGGAGAGTTTTTGCCTCGAATCCTTGAATTAATAAATAGAAAGCAGAGCTCAACAAAACATTTCACATTAACAAAAGCCGCTTATTTATTAGCACAATTGTTACGGTGCCTATAACTATTGGTAGTCAAGGTCACCCTGTTGGTTACTCTTGCAAATCAGATTACCTTTTGCTCCAAGGCGTGGCGAAACTGATTTACTATGCTATCAGCGGTATTTCCTAGTAGTGCGCCTTTGAGTGCGCGACCCGGAAACCTGCCTGTGTTAGCGGTCTGACTATAGCAGCTATCTGCCGTTGCAGCAATCTAACGCATTTAATTGGTTCTTGCAGGTACAGCTTTCGGGTATTATGCGCGACATGAAAAACCATTCTCCTAATACCTCGGCGCCAGTTGATAATGGCTTGCCCGCCAAAGTGAGTTTTGCTCGGGTCGATGAAGATCAAGCCGGACAGCGACTCGATAACTTTCTTATGGCGCGCCTGAAAGGTGTCCCTAAATCTAAGGTTTATAACATTATCCGCAAAGGCGAGGTAAGGGTTAATAAGGGGCGTGCAAAACCTGACTATAAAATTGCTCTTGGCGATGAAATTCGTATTCCGCCGGTTCGTATTGCAGAAAAAGAGCCGCTGGCCAAGCCTAGCAATATGATGACGAAGCTGTTGGAGCAGTCTATTGTTTTTGAAAATGAAGGCTTGCTCGTCATCAATAAACCTGCTGGTTTAGCGGTGCATGGGGGCAGCGGCGTGAGCCTTGGCTTGATCGAGACGTTGCGTCAAATGCGTCCTAATGCGCGTTATTTGGAGTTAGTCCATCGCCTCGATCGCGATACTTCAGGTTGTATTATGGTCGCCAAAAAGCGCAGCATGTTGCGCCATCTGCAGGCAGCACTACGCGAAAAAAATAGCAGCGGAATCCGCAAAATTTATCAAGCCTTAGTTATTGGTCATTGGCCAAAAAATTGCCGCCATGTGGACGCGCCGCTGCTAAAAACAGAAGTTGTTAATGATGAGCGAATTGTTCGTGTTCATGTTGATGGCAAGCCAAGTCTCACGGAATTTAAAGTGTTGAAAAATTTTAATAATTGCACGCTTGTAGAGGCTCGTCCTATCACTGGGCGCACTCATCAAATCCGTGTACATGCAAAACATGTCGGTCATAGTTTGGTAGGCGATGAAAAGTATGGTGACGATGTATTTAACGCTTCAATGCGAGGCCTTGGCGTTAAGCGTCTCTTCTTGCATGCTGCCGAGCTTGGGTTTTATTTGCCGGATGCTAAGGAGCTAACTATTGTGCAAGCTCCACTGGCGACTGATTTGGCGACTGTTTTACAAAAATTAACACCTGCTAATTTATAACTGCTGCTGGAGATCTATCTTGCTGTTTATTTTTGACTGGGACGGCACCCTAAGTGATTCAAAAGCCAAAATTACTCATGCAATGCAACGCGCCGCGAGCGATATGGGCTGGATACCCTTAGCGGATGACATCATCCACAATAT
>JAYTSJ010000152.1:0-4020 GCA_043745725.1 Gammaproteobacteria bacterium
ATGGCAAAGGTTGCTTCAGTGGTGATTGCGGGATTATTGTAAATAGAGGCTTGGCCAAAAGCGGCTATAGCATCTTGCATGAGTTTTTTCTTCGCGCGCAAATTTTCTGGCAATGGTTCAACTAATTGCCGCATTGAGAACTGTGTTTGTATCCTTTTTGCTATGTCGAGTTGAATATTGCCAGCAATAAAATTAGTTCTGTCAGTTTTAAGAGGTTTTGGTGCTTGTTTGTCAGCAGCCGATATTTTTTCTTGCCATGCAATAACCTTATCCTGTGCTTTTGCCTCTTGATGTAGTTGCGCTAGCTTGTACATGGCTTCCATATATTGCGGAAAGGGGCGAGGGTAGTTATCGGCATAGGTAGTAAACGAACGTATGGCTGCGTCTGTGTTATGTTTTGATTCATACAACTCAGCGGCTTTCCATAAGGTTGCCATTTTTATATCTTGATTATTTTCCTGCGCGGAAATTTGCTCAAATGTTTGTGCAGCTTTCACGCCTTCGCCAGCATTTAAATACGCGCTCGAAAGTTGTTTGGTTGCGTCACCGTAAAGTTCATGTTTGGGGTAGAGCTGTTGGAATTGTTGAATATGGTGAATAGCAATAGTCCACTGTTCATGCTTCATTGCCAAAGCTATCGCCTCATATAAAGACTTGGGCGCTATATCTGAGGTGGGCGCACGTTGTGCGACACGGGCATAGTGTTGTATTGCGAGATCAATATGATTATTAGTTGCGTTGGTTTCTGCCTGTTTATAAATGCTCAAGGCTAAATTATCTTGAATCTTTTTCTGCTCTGCTTGATCTTGATTTTGTTTTAATAAATCACCAAAAATTATTTCTGCATCTGCAAATGCTTTTAATTGTAGATAGGCAAGCCCTTTAATCATATTGGCTTCGTGCAGCATTTTATCATTAGTGTTATCGGGTAGTGTATTGGCAAGTGCAAGCGCATCTTCAAAGTGCCCGCTATTTAAAGCCAGTTCAGCTGCGTGCAAGGCCGTACTTTGATAACGTGGCTCTCGCGGATAAAGTTGTGCAGAAATGAGTGCATAGTGGATGTGCTTTGTAAGCCAAACGGGGTTAGTTTTTTCTTGTTCATAAAGTTTATTCGTTAATACGATGGTTGCATAGGCAGCTTCTTTATTCAGAACAATGTTGCCATCATAAGCGGCCAATTCGAAAAAGTGCATGGCATCTTGATTTTTTTCTTCGGCAATCAGTAGTTCGGCGTAAAGGTTATAGACTTTATCTTGTTGAGCATAAGCAGAATAATGTTCAAGGTAGCGTTTGTACCAAATGTTGGCTTGATTGAAATCGGTTTTGTTGTGGCTTAGTTGGTAATCTTCTTGATAGTAAGTGGCAGCGCGTAGCACATGTTCGCGCATCGCATTGACTACTTTCTCTTGCTCAGCAGCGTTTTTGTGGCTTATCCAATAGTTGCTTTTAGAGTTAAATTTTGTATAGGCAATTTCGAGGGTATCCTCAAAGCGATTTTTAAATTTACCGTTCCTCCATGCTTCCATTTTTTTCAAATAAGCGAATGGAATTTTAAGTGAGTTAGGGTTGGTTGTTATAAATTGTTCAATGATCTCTGCTGCATCTGAATAGCGTTCTTGTTCTAAATAGATATCGCTAGTCACTTCATAGCTGTGATATAAATATTTAAAGTCCGTTAATCCAGCAATATAGGTTTGTAATTCCTGAGAGTTTTGTAGACTAGCAAAACTCAAACCCAGTGCACGAAAATATTCGTCAAATTGATCTTTGTCGCTAGTTGAGAGGGCGCTGTACTCGTCGAACTGATGCTTATCTAATGCTGCCAAATAGTCATCTGCTGCTTCAGCGTAAAGGCCTTGTTTGTAGCGTGTCCATCCACGTTTGAATAATGAACGCTCATAAAATGTAGCGCCGTTGGCGTTAAACATCACTTGTGAGTAGGCAACTTCTGCTTCTATATAATTACCTTCACTAAACGCATTTTCAGCTATGCGAAATTCCGACTCTGCATAATGAATTGATGTTGGATATTTTTTACAGAGTAGTGCGAGCGTGCGCATAGATTGTTCGTATTCACCTAATTGATCCTGCGTACGTGCGAGTTGATACAGTGTTTTATCATTCGTTTTTGCATCTGGGTATTCTTTTAAAGATGTTTGTAACAGCTCCATTGATTTTCTTAAAGAGGCCAGATATTGCGGGTCCTCTACGGCCTCATTACTGGAGCCTGCATTTTTTTTCGACATTCCATTAATTCGATTCAGCTCTATTTCAGCTAATCGGTTAAATGCCATGCGCCGCGATTTATCGTTAGTGGGTGCATTTTTAATGTAATCAAGATAAGCGTTTTTAATTTCTTCTTCAGATTTGGGTTTGATGAATACTTCATTCTGCTTGGTTTTTGCTTGATGAATATCAACTGACCTCAGGGTATCCTGAGGTGGCGGTGTGCTACAGCTGCTAAGGCACAGCAGTGCGATGAATATACTGAGGAGTGGTTTTAGCATATTAATTATTAGTGTCGTAGAGCCTGGTTAAACCAAAGCGTGATTGATTGAGATAGCTATTGAAAGCAAGTTGTTTTTTGGAAATGACATCATTTGCTTTGGAAAGAAAAGCTAGAAAAATATTCGCATATAATTTATTGATTTGAACCAAGGTATTTGGCGCAAGGGAATGCTCTTTTAACGTATTTAATATTGTTAATTCTTCGCCAAGTAAACTTAATTCTGGTTCTTCTTTTTGAATGTCAGCATTAATTTTATTGATTAATAGTGGTTGGTTAGCAAGGTTATCACTTTTAATTTCATTGAGTAGGTTATCGTAGAAATTGGTTTTTTGTTCATAATAACTAATGGCTTCGGCATAGCTTGCTGAAGCCGTTGTACTTTGCTTAAGCTTTGTTAATGTAAATGATGCAAGTAAATAAGACTGCGCAACAGACATGTCGTTTTCAGTATGATTTTTCAATTGGTTAAACGCATTGAGTGCACCAACAAAATCCTCTTGGTTTAATGCAGCCATGCCAACACCAAATAGTGCACGATTCGCATAGGCGCTTTTTATTTTCACATTTCTGAAGCTTTCGCGAGCATTGCGATAAAAGCCTTGTTGCAATTGCGAAAAACCAAGAATGGTATAAAGCCGATTGACTATTTCTATATCATCTTTGGTGGCGGTACTGAGGGCTTGTTCAATAGTAATTTGTGCATCAGTCCACCAATCCTGGCGAATATAGGCTAGAGCAGAATCTAGTTGTGCAAGAGAATAAACCGCTGAATCTTGTTTAACATGTGCGTAATAGGTTAATGCTTCACGATGTTTTTTCTTATACTGTAAGGCTGCTCCGTAAATAATGTAGGCCTCATCACCGTTTTCTTTAGATAGTTCATTCGTAATATCGATTTTTTTTAACCAAGTAATAGCCTTATCCCAATGATTTAACTTTGCTTCATATTTCGCGAATTCAAAATTTTCTTTTGCTAGCGAGTATCTATCGCCTTGTTTGCTTGCCAGGTCAATAATGTCTTCAGCTACTCCTGCGGCATGATATTTTAAAATCACGGCAGTTAAATTTTGCAATTCTTTTGCATTAATATTTTTTTGGATAATGGCCATATTAGCTGCCAATAAGACAATGGCTCGTTCAGAATTATTTTTTTCATCCGCATGAGCAACTTCACTGATTAATGTGTCTAAATCAGCTTGTGGAAGTTTATACAATGATGTTGTAGAAAGTTCGTGATAGGCAAGGGTGGTGATTTTTTTATAATCATCCTCTAATTGCTGCTGAGGAGTTGTGCTATTAGTTGTAGCACTATTAGCACCAGAACTATTAGCTCCATAGCTTTCAGTTGCAATCATTGTTAATAGTAGAAAAACAATTTTATGCAATATCCTGCTCTCTTGTTTATTTTGAGCAGCAACTGTATTTGTATTCATGGTTAGCGTAGTAATTTTATAAATCCAATATTGATATGTTGTATGGTACATATAGGCCGATTTTAAATTTTTTTAAAA
>JAYTSJ010000153.1:0-14800 GCA_043745725.1 Gammaproteobacteria bacterium
TTCTTCTGTGCTGAGTGATCTGGCGTCATATTTCATCCATGCATTTTACAGGATATTTTTATGTAATGGTATTCTTATATTGCGCCTCGTTAGTATATAAATACATTACTCCACCCGAAAACTCTTATTGGCCTCTATCCATAAAATAGAAAAGCGCGATTCTCATCGCGCCTTTTTATTTTAATCAACCCAAAAAAAACTTATAAGCTTCATTCTTCGTTTCATCCCAATAGGGATAATTCAAATCATTTAAAAACACTTTTAATTCGGCATAATCTTTTTTAGGTACTTGCATGCCCACCAATACGCGTGCTGAAGCTGAACCATGGTTGCGATAATGAAACAACGAAATATTCCAGCGGCCTGCAACTTTATTTAAAAATGTGTAGAGCGCACCGGGGCGTTCGGGGAATTCGAAGCGATATAAAACTTCGTCAGTTGCTTGTGGTGCGTGGCCACCGACGAGATGGCGAATATGGAGTTTCGCTAATTCGTTGTCGGTCATATCCACTAGCTCATAACCTTGTTCTTTTAATTCAGCGACTAATTCGGTGCGATCTTTTCCACCTGCACTTACTTGCACACCCACGAAAATTTTCGCAGCTTTGCTATCAGCATAGCGATAATTAAATTCAGTAATGTTGCGTTTGCCGAGCGCCTTACAAAATGCTTTGTAAGCACCAGGGCGCTCGGGAATAGTTACCGCTAAAATGGCTTCGCGTTGTTCGCCAGTTTCTGTGCGTTCAGAAATATAGCGCAGGCGATCAAAATTAATATTTGCACCGCAATCTATCGCCACTAATGTTTGGCCCGTGATGCCATGTTGCGCCACGTATTTTTTCAAACCGGCAACACCAGTTGCACCGGCAGGCTCGGCGATTGAACGCGTGTCTTCAAAAATATCTTTAATGCCCGCGCAAATTTCGTCGGTAGAAACAGTAATGCATTCATCGACAACTTTACGCAAAACGCGGAAAGTTTCTTCACCGATTTGAGCCACAGCTATACCGTCGGCAAAAATGCCGACTTGCGACAATATTACGCGCTTTTTCTTTTCCATCGCGGCAAACAAGCAAGCTGACTCTTCAGATTCAACGGCAATAATTTTAGTTTCCGGACGCAAATATTTTACGTAAGCACCTATGCCTGCAGCTAAGCCACCGCCGCCAACGGCGATAAATATTGCGTCGATCTTACCGGGATATTGGCGCAAAATTTCCATGCCGATGGTGCCCTGGCCTGCAATTACATCCGGGTCATCAAACGGATGAATGTAGGTAAGGCCTTTTTCTTCCATCAACTTTTTCGCGTGCGTAGAAGCTTCATCGTAACTGTCACCATGCAATACCACTTTGGCACCGCGCGCTTTTACGGCATCCACTTTAATCGCTGGAGTAGTACGCGGCATAACGATGGTGGCTTTGATGCCTAGGTGCTGTGAACCCAATGCAACGCCCTGTGCATGATTACCTGCCGAGGCACAAATCACGCCGCGATTACGCTCCTCTTCGGTTAGCTGCAACAGCTTGTTGTAAGCGCCACGCAATTTAAATGAAAACACCGGCTGTAAGTCTTCGCGTTTAAGCAATACTTTGTTGCCAGTGCGTTGTGAGAGCAAGCGCGCTTCGTCAAGTGGGGTTTCTACCGCCAGATCATAGATGCGGGCGTTGAGGATACGTTTTATGTAAGATTCAGGCATAAAGATTCTTGTTTTTTTCAATGAAGAATAGTGACCTGCATAGTAAACAAATTTGGCGTAACTCGTACACATGAAATGTGCCGAGAGAAGTAAAATCCGTATAATGCGCTCATCTTTTTCGCGATCAGCCTTTTCCAGGATACTGCCATGACCCAAGACGAACTCAAACAAGCGGTAGCACGTGCGGCCATCGACTATATCAAGCCAAAACTGTTCAACGATTCGATTATCGGTGTGGGCACCGGCTCCACTGCGAATTTTTTTATCGATTTTCTAAGCGAAATTAAAAGCCATTTTGCTGGAACAGTCGCCAGTTCAGAGGTCTCGGCGGCGCGCTTGAAAAAACATGGTATTGATGTGCTGGACTGTAACTCGGTCAGCGAATTGGTGGTTTATGTGGATGGTGCTGACGAAAGCAATGCACGCTTAGAGTTGATTAAAGGTGGTGGCGCGGCCTTAACGCAAGAAAAAATCGTGTGCGCGCTTGCCAAAGAATTTATCTGTATTGCCGACGGTAGTAAGTGGGTGGATGTGCTGGGGAAATTCCCGCTCGCAGTAGAAGTGATTCCCATGGCACGCTCTTATGTTGCTAGAGAGCTTGTTAAACTTGGCGGTGCGCCAGTGTATCGCGAGGGTGTCATCACGGATAATGGGAATGTTATTTTGGATGTCCATAATTTGCAGATCATGGATGCGATAGCAATGGAAACTGCTCTGAATCAAATTACCGGCGTAGTAACGAATGGGCTATTTGCGTTGCGCCCAGCTGATGTATTGCTACTCGGAACAAATGAAGGTGTAAAAACTATCAAGGCGTGACCTACTTATGCGATAGAAATCCGACAAAAGTAGTCGGCATAAAAAAACCGAGCATAGCTCGGTTTTTTGTCTCAGCGCAGCAATTAGGCTTGTCGCAGCTTTCCCAAAGCGATCAAACCCAACCCCAAGAGACTCAGAAACAAATACGAAGGTTTTGTAAACATACTGAAATCATTGAATGTACTAACATTCGCCGATATGCCAATAATAACGACTAACAAAACTGTACTTTTTTTGATGTGTGGGACTTTCATACAATCTTCCTTTTTTACATAGGTTAAGAATCTTTCGATCCGGGACGGCAGGAGCAGCTTTCATGCCAAGGTATTTAACTCACTAATTTATAAAGAGTTCATGATTAGGTAAGAACCCTATCGCACTTAACAATGTAAACTTTGCCGACATTTTCTAATAAAACTTTCTCCGCCACTTCTAAACATGCATTGTTGCTCTAAACTAGTGGCCCAATTCACGCCAAGAACGAACTATGTACTTTACTTTTCCCGCCATTGGCATTATCCATTCTTGCTTCAAAGAAAAGTTTGGCATACCACGGCAGCCAGGTTTGGCGCCACTGGCGCAGGCAAAGCTGGAGTTATTGGCACCCTATAATGATCCAGCAGCAATGGCAGGGTTGGAGGGTTGCAGCCATATTTGGCTGCAATTTGTATTTCATGCGAATAGCCGTGAGACGTGGAAACCTACCGTAAAGCCACCGCGTTTGGGAGGCAACAAAAGCCTTGGTGTATTTGCCACGCGCTCACCCATCCGCCCTGCGCCTATCGGCTTGTCGGTGGTAAAACTTGAAAAAATTGAACTATGCGATGGCAAACTTTTATTGCATATTTCAGGAGTGGATTTGCTCGACGGCACACCCGTATTGGATATCAAACCCTATGTACCTTATGTGGACTCAGTTCCTGATGCGGTCAATACATTTGCGCCCGCTGCTCCTGTTTTTATTCCCGTGAGTATGGATGCGGGGCTGTTGGAATTTTGCATAGATTACCGACAAAAAACGAGTGTGGATCTCGCTGGATTAATCACACAATTACTGCAGCAAGACCCACGTCCGCAATATCAAACCCCTAGCGCCGAAAGAATTTACGGCATGAAATTACTCGATATTGACTTACGCTGGCACTATCAAACCGTTGGCGAGGGCTATCAAATTTTCGTTGTCGATATCGTACAAAGCATCCCATAAGCCACCGATTAACGGCACTGTGCTATCATGCCCGCCACATTTTTTAGCGCCAAACTCGCGTTAACCCGTGCAAATCCGTTCAGGAGCCACAATGAATAAGACCTCGTTAATCAAAAGCAAAATCAAGTTTCTGTTATTGGAAGGCGTGCATCAGTCCGCCGTGGACACATTGAATGCGCAGGGTTACACCAACATTGAGTATCTAAAAACCGCACTGGATGAGGATGCACTGATTGCAAAAATTCACGACGCTCACTTTGTTGGTTTACGTTCACGCACTCAACTTACTCGGCGTGTATTTGAAAATGCGCCTAAATTAATTGCCGCCGGTTGTTTTTGCATTGGCACTAACCAAGTGGATTTAAAAGCAGCCCAAGAATTTGGTGTTGCGGTTTTCAATGCGCCCTATTCCAATACCCGCTCGGTTGCCGAATTAGTGCTGGCCGAAGCGATTTTGTTACTGCGTAATATTCCGCAAAAAAATGCCATTTGTCATCGCGGCGGTTGGGATAAAGCTGCAATAGGCTCGTTTGAATGTCGTGGAAAAACCCTCGGTTTAATCGGTTACGGCTCTATCGGCAGCCAAACCAGCGTGCTCGCCGAAGCGCTTGGTATGCATGTGCAATTTTACGATGTGATTACCAAATTACCTTTGGGTAATGCCAGCCAGGTACGCAATATTGATGACTTGCTAGCGACTTCTGACATCGTCAGCCTGCATGTGCCCGAAACTCACGCGACACAACTGATGATTGGTGCACGCGAAATCGGGTTAATGAAAAAAGGTGCTGTGTTGATTAATGCATCGCGCGGCACTGTGGTGGATATTGAAGCGCTGGCAGCAGCACTTAAAAACGGTAATTTATCTGGCGCCGCTATCGATGTATTCCCTGAAGAGCCCAAAGGCAACAGCGATGAATTTGTTAGCCCTTTGCGCGGCTTAGACAATGTAATTTTAACACCGCACATCGGTGGCTCAACCATGGAAGCGCAAGCCAATATCGGTATTGAAGTCGCCGAAAAATTAATTAAATATTCCGACAACGGCACCACCATCAGCTCAGTCAACTTTCCCGAAGTCGCTTTGCCCGGCCATCCGGATGCACATCGCTTACTTCACGTTCACGCCAATGTGCCCGGCGTACTATCAAAAATTAATAAAATATTCTCCGACAACCATATCAATATCGCCTCACAATATTTACAAACGAATGATAAAGTCGGCTACGTAGTGGTGGATATTAATTCTCCTTACGATGAACTGGCACTGGAACAGTTGAAAAATATTGAAGGGACTATTAGCTGCAGAGTACTATTTTAATCGCAAGCGAGGGTTAAATTCCCCGTGGCTTGCTACGAAATAAATTTTTGGAACAAAAAATATACCTCGGTGCTTGCGGCGAGGTGTTTTATTTATTTATCATAAAAAAGGCCGCAAATTTGCGGCCTTTTTTATTTCTATCTTATGTAATTAGACGGCATTTGCTGGTTTCCGACTCTTCCATATCTCAATCACTATCGGTAAAACCGATACCACTAAAATTCCTAAAATTAACAAACTAAAATATTTTTTCACAACCGGTTGCGCGCCAAACCAATATCCTAAATACAAAAACATACCAACCCATAAAAGCGCACCAATTACGTTTAAAATTAGAAAGCGCTTGTAAGTCATGCCGCCCATGCCTGCAACAAAAGGGGCAAAGGTACGAATAATAGGAATAAACCGCGTTAAAATGATGGTTTGACTACCGTGTTTTTCGTAAAACATGTGCGCTTTATCCAGATAATCCCGGCGAAATATTTTTGAATCTGGATTCCGAAATAACTGCTTACCAAAAAAACGTCCTATGGTGTAATTAACAACGTTGCCTAATACCGCCGCACTGACCACGACAAGCGCCATTAAGTTTATATCTAGAGCCGTACCTGCGATCAAGGCGCCAGTTGCAAATAATAACGAGTCTCCCGGCAAGAATGGTGTTACTACCAAGCCTGTTTCGCAAAAAATAATTAAAAATAAAATTCCATAAATCCATAGACCATATTGATTAAACAACTCCAGCAGATGTACATCAACGTGTAAGATAAAACTGATTACTATTTGAATAAATTCCACAAGAAAACCCTTCCGCAGTTTAATTAAAATGATAAAAAACAAAATAGTACGACCAACATCTGGCTGCGATACTCTTCTCGTTTATCCACGACTGATACCTCAAGTCCACCACCATAAAAATACTAGCATTTACACTATGATGACATCGATATTGTGAGTAGCTTGTAACGCCAAGCCACCAACAGATCACCAGACACTTTGTCTTGTAACACTTTATGGCTCACATCAACTATGGTTAAGCGAACCCATCTCTTCGGGCGGGATCAGCACTACATAAACCCTAGCCAACCGAGGCTAATAACCCCCATGCAAATTCTAATTGCAGGGTCAACTCATACAATTCACAAGCCCCTTGAGCAAATGCCGCTTCGTAAAGCCATAAATCCTGCATTTTTATTGCAGGCGGTCAGTATAATACGACTAATATTTGTTTTATGCCTTCTGCTTCCCCAATGTTTACCTTCCCGCGATTATTTACTTCCCAGCGATAATGAAACCGTTTCCCAACAACAGTTGTCTTCATTAATATTCTTAATGAGGACAGCAGCATGTTACTCCACTATACTTATTGAATGAGAATAACACGCTACTCTGTGAATTAAAGGTTTTACAGTGATTGCGCACTTACAGAGCATAGGCAGAATGAAAGAGCATATTTTCAATATCCACGATGTGGTCCTTCTAATGACGGTAGCGGAGTGTGTATTGCTCGCCATATTCCAAGCCGTTCTCCCTGATAAAAATCGGGGTTCCGGTATATTGCTGAATATCTTTTTATTGTCCATTGCAGTGAGCACTGGCTGTTTATTAATTTTGTGGAATGATGCCGTACACACTTTCCAATTATTTGATGTAAATTTATTACCGTATTTTTTATGTACCGCACTGCTATTAAAAGGCCCCACGCTTTATTTGTACGTATGCGCCATTACACAACAATCTTTTAAATTTCAACAACGGCAGTTGGTGCACTTAATCCCCGCAGTTCTTTGTACTATTTGGCTACTCTGTTTTCAACTTGATAGTTTTGATTTGCGATTTTGGACTTACGACAATAAGCTGCGAATTAAGTTAGTAAATACGGTTTGGTATTTTGTAAAAGTCATGCCTTTGATCTACATTATTGTAGCCATCGGTGTACTCAAAACCTACCGCACACAATTAAAAAATCAATACTCCTATTTTTCACCAACTGAACCAGGCTGGCTAACTATTTTAACAATAGGATTTCTATTCAGCTGGAGCCTAACACTTATTGTACATATCACCGCCCAATTTGTTGGCCCGCAAATAGCCGACAGTTTTGGTATTGTTGAAAACTATGTGGTTTTTATTTTGATCAATGCGCTTTTTACCTATAGCGTGGTTTATGCTCATCAATTACTAACGACTAAACCTGTGGTAGAAGTCGTTAAAGAAAAGGTTGATGAAAAGCTAACGAACAGTGCTATTTTGAAAGTACAAAGAGGAATGGAAATTGATAAATTATTTTTAAAACATAACCTGAATATTGATCAGTTCTCTAAACGTATTGATCTGCCGGTTAAAGATGTATCCGCCGTTATTAACAAACACTACGATACAAATTTTTTCGAATTCATGAATAAATATCGCGTCGAAGAAGCAAAACGATTATTAAGCGATCCGAGCTATGCAAACGTTACAATTTTGGATATTTTATTACAGGCTGGCTTTAACAGTAAATCAGCATTTCACCGCTTCTTTAATCGTTTAGTTGGTGTATCTCCTACCGAATTTCGAAAGCTAATTCAAAGCGGAAAAAAAGCAGAGATGTAAAAAGATTACCCATAAAAAAACCCGCAAATATGCGGGTTTTTTGCCAGACTTCATCAATAAATGCGATAGTCTTGGCAGCTGTAGGTTAAACCATCACCCACCGTTCCTGGCAATCCCCTCAGCGGTACTATCGAAGAAGCCCTAGGACCAAGCACTATGGTACAGTATTGTGGATTTGAGGCCAGTCCTGTACGGAATGCATAACTTTGGGGAACGCCTTCTATATCGCAAAACAAAGTTGCCTTATTCATGTAACTATCTGTTACCTTCCAATAACAGCCCGGTTTTATATACTCTGGTGCATAGAAGCCGAACTGACTCACAACGCCACTGAAATTAGAAATTTCATAGCGCACATTTTGTAGTGCCAGTGCAGCATAAGCTTGTAGAGGGTCACCTACTGGAATACCACAGGGTAAGCCAAAGCATAATATATTTGGATTTGAAAAACGATTTACGCGCCCAGTACTAAAGTATTGCGGGTAAGCCATGATGCTTGAGAACATATGGTCAACACCATAACCTAAACCATAGGCATAACGCACGCCACTTGTATCACCCTGCCGACGAGAATGGTTTAAACCCATGTTATGACCCAACTCATGCGCCATTGTCAATGCACCACAGTTTGGTCCCACCACATTAAATGCAAAATTTCTATCAATAGCAACAACACCTATACCACAAGTACCTGTTTGATGAAGTTGTGTTACAAAATCAGCACCCAATCGATCGCGCAATGCAACGACGTTATTGTCATGAAGTAAATTAGTTATCACCTCAGTCATATTAGTACCCACTTCCTGATTGGGGCGTACACCAACCAAGCGTAGCTGAATATCAACCTGACTATCTTTGTAAGCAGCATTCATTTGGTTGACCCAGCTGACCATTGCTGTTTGTGGGTCATTGCTGAAATAATTATTTGAATAGGTATCGTATAAAACTAGCAAATCCACGGGTACCGCGCGCACAACATTAATATTCATTGCACAAACTGTGGCACAGAGCCACGTTAGTTTGAATATGACTTTTTTCATTGATTCAAGCTTCATAATTTTTCCTTTTGAGTTAAATGGTTTGTTGAGGTACTGAATTATTGCAGGTAAATTAACTAAAGATTATTTTCATGCCAAGCGAACTCACAAAACTTAAACTATAACGGCTCTTTATCTATAGCTACTTTTTTATTTGTAGCTATATCATTTGGATACACTTCATCAGTGACTTCAGGATTAACTTTAAATAATAATTTACTGGATGCGATCCAGCCATCATTACCGTGGGCCTGCAATTCGTAATGCCCCTCAGGAGTATCAATTCCCCCAACAGTGAGCTTATCTCCTCGCGAAAAGCTTACGCTATACATTTGACCGTCATTACCATCAATATGACCAAACCAAGTGATGCTTCTAGCGTCATATTTTTCTACGTTGTCCACGGTAATACTATAATCCCGGCGAGTGTCGCTAATATTAATTTTAAAAGTGTCGCCAGGCATCAATGTTTCAATTTTTAAACTGTCGAGCTGAATAAATTGTCGACCATCGGTAAACTCACCAAGCTCTAGCGGTAAGTGTTTAGGGATTATTTTTGCAGGCTCCCATGTAATTTGGCGTTGTACCGCAGCTTCTACCGCCACTTTATCAAAGTGCTGTTCTGGCCTGCGCGATTGCATAGCTTCAAGTCGCGCCTCTAAGTCTACATAATCAGGACTACTGCTTTTACTTGACAATGTTCTTGTTAAGGATTTAGCTGTAGGGGACCTTGCAACTGCTGGTTTGTTTTCTGATGAATTTTTTACACTGCTTGTAACATCAATTATATTTTTTAGCTGGGCTTTATCTGAATAACTTATTTTAAAAAATACAAGTACGCCTAAAGTAATTATTGCAAATAAAAAATATTTTTTGTTGTTCATACTGTTGCCTGTACTTTTACAGTTACTTTTTGCCACGCAGTCGTCATTACAGGTACGCACAGCAGTTTTGATGATTTTATCATCCTAGTACGACAATAAAATGACTGCTCAACAAAATACTATGAAAAAATTAATGCCTCCTTCAATTTTCAGTTTAAAATTTTGCAAAAAAAATAGCTCGCCTTACTAAGCGCGAGCTATTTTAGGTGTATTGCTATTTATTACTTTTATTATTTAACCCATTTCACATTGTCTACTTGCAATTCAACACCCGCTTGAGATCCCCAGGTTGGGAAGATAACAAATGGAGTATTTAGTTTGCTAAGATTTAATTGTTTACCGCCAACACCAGTTACAAATGTTGAAATAGGTATTGTGATTGTTTGCCATACGCCGTCAGCAACTTTTCCATTGGGGATAAGAATGTCGCCAGAACTGCAAGGGTCAACGCAATCAGCCTTAACAATTAAGCCGGTTGCGCTGCCATAATTTAGTACTTTTACGTCAAATACCAAATTACCACCCGTAGAAAATGCACTGGCATCCTTAATCGTCTTCGATTGAATATAGGCAACACCGCTCGGATTACTGTATTTAATGTCAATCACTTTACCACGTGCGGTATCATCTGAATCAACCTCAGAAGTAACAATTGCACCGCTGCCACTATTCCATGAGAATATACCCACATCCCAAATTGGGTTAACAGCATTATCATAAATAATAAAAGTATCTGCTAGCGTCCCACTTGGTGAAGGTGTAACTTTAATTGCTGGATCAACATGAGTTGCACAACCCAAACCGGTGACGGTATCTACATTGCAGTTGTAGACACGTACATAATCCACTGTCATTTCTTGTGGGAATAGAGTGTTTAAATCTGGACTACCCGGCCATTTACCACCGACCGCCAAATTTAATAGTAAATGGAATTTTTGATCAAATGGCGCATTGTCGACAACAGAACCGTTGGTGAACCAAGCTTTAGCGGTTTGTGTCATGTAATGAATATCATCTACATACCAACGGATGGTTCCAGCTTCCCATTCAATCGCATAGGTATGAAATTCATCCCAAACATTGGTTGCAGGCGTATAGCTAATTCCTTCATACGTCCAGGGAGTCCCATAGTGTAAGGTGCCATGGACTTTATTACCGTATTGAATGCCGCCGGAATTAACGGCTTCCATAATATCGATCTCACCACTTGACGGCCAGCCTCCATATATTGCGTCCGTTGGTAGCATCCATATTGCCGGCCACATGCCTTGACCTTGAGGTAATTTGGCACGTATTTCCATACGACCGTAGGTCCAATCGCCTTTACTTTTACTGCGTAACCGTGCGGAAGTGTAATCGCGAGACTGCGATGTATCGGCAGCGTTATAAGCCGGATCATCATCACCCTTCGCTTGACCGGCGAAGGTTTCTTTTTTTGCAACTATATGCAAATTTCCATCAGCTAAAAAGGCATTATCTGCACGATCTGTATAACACTGTAATTCGTTATTTCCACCGCCATAACAATTTTTTTCAAATGACCATTTAGTGGTATCTAAATTTGTGCCCGTAAATTCATCGCTCCAAACCAAAGCCCACGCCGCAGGAACGGCTGAGCTGGCAGCTGCTGATGAACTCACCGCTGTAGAACTGGCTGCAGCCATCGAGCTGGCTGCTGCAGTTGGGCTAGCAGGAGTTGTTTTAGAATCTCCGCCACCGCCACCACAACCAATCATGGTTAACGCAATTACGTTGATGAATAAATACTTTTTCATTATCTAAGTCCTCTATTGTTATAAATATTTGCTATTTTACATTGTTATTTTTTAGCTCATTCAAAGCAATTTATTTTATAAATTGCTTTGAATGTTGTTCGACAACTAAAACCTACATCTTAAACTTACGGACAACTAACATCTGGTTTCACGGTAGATTCAATACGCACGTGATTAACCGCTAAACTTACTTCTCCAGCCGAGCTTAAATAAAAGGGCGATGAAAGTTTTTCTAATTTCACGCCCGCTTTAGTGAAACAACTAAGCGCTACAGAAACACTTTGCCATTGTCCTTGAGGTATTTTTTGCAACCGCGCATTAATTGTTTTTGTAGCACCGCAATCTTGACCACAGACCATACCCACTTTTACATCTGCTGCCGAAATCTTGTCGACTTTCACATCAAATACCAAGGCCGCTTGCTCTGGTAAAGCAGAATAATCTACCGGTTGTTGAGCATAGAAACCTGCGCTTGCTTGTGCTTTACCATTCCATTTCAGCTGCAGTGAATCTTCTTGAATATTGCGGTCTACTGTACGGAAATCGATTGCACCAAATGATGCAGCGCTAACCGTAACGGGCAAGAAATGGTTCTGTGCATCCTTTAACGTAAATTGCCAAGGATCAATGCTGCGGTTTTTGAAAATTTCTAACGAGGCAGCAGCCTGTTTAACGGGTTGCGCAGCTTCAGATAAATTGTTATCCAGAGAGTCATTATCGGCATAGGTTAAACCGAAGCCATAAGCGAATAATGGCGCGTAATTTTCCTGACCTTTATTCAGTGCAAATTGATCCGGAGCAGCAGGCCATGAGAAAGATAATTTTCCGGCAAAATCTACTGTCGGTTTATTATTTTTATTCGCAATAATGACATCGGCTATACCCTCACCTTCAGTGCCCGGAAGCCATGCCGCAACAAACGCATCAGAAGCATTTAATTCTGGATTTATCCAGAGTGGACGGCCGCTAATTAATATTGAAACAACTGGGATGCCTTGTGCTTTCAATTTACGCATTAACTCTAAATCTTTTGTAGGCGCGTAATCGAGAGTAGAAACATCACCTTGTCCTTCGGCATAGGGATTTTCGCCAAAGACTACAACAGCAACATCAGGCTTTTGTTTATAGGTGCCATCAACACTCAGTCTGACTTTGCTACCATTGGCTTTTGCAGCATCTTTAATTCCTTTGTAAATTGAAGTGGCACCTGGGAAATCACTATTAACATTCCCCGTACCTTGCCATGAAATACTCCATCCGCCGGCTTGCTTACCAATGTTATCCGCACCATCCCCGGCCACTAAAATGCGACTTTTTGCTTTCAGAGGTAATAAATGATTTTTATTTTTCAATAGTATTAATGATTCACGCACTGCTTGACGCGCGATCAAGCGATGCTCTGGTGATCCAATCACTTCGCTTTTGCCTGCCAAAGCGTGAGTTGACGGCAGCCCGGTTTCAAATAGCCCAGCACGCATTTTTACACGTAAAATTCTCCGTACTGCATCATCTAAACGTGCTTGTGAAATAACTCCAGTGTTGACTTCTTTTACCATATTTTCAAAATAGGCTTTCCAGTCATCTACCACCATAATGATGTCAACACCTGCGTTGAACGCATTAGGACAATCACTTTTAGTGCAGCCCGGAACGAATTCATGGCCGTTCCAATCACCGACTACCAAGCCATCAAAACCCATGCGACCTTTTAAAATATCCGTTAGCAAATATTTATTGCCATGCATTTTTGTGCCATTCCAACTATTGAACGACGCCATTACCGCTTGAGCACCAGCTTCAATTGCGGTGAAATATCCTTGTGCATGAATAGCGATTAATTCTTGTTCAGTGCCTTGGGTATCACCCGCATTTATGCCATTTTTGGTACCGCCATCGCCGAGAAAGTGTTTGGCTGTTGCAATCACATGCGTAGCAGATAAAAAATCGTGAGTATTGGCCTCACCTTGTATACCTTCTACTGCCTTGCCAGCATAAGCCTTCACGATGGCTGGATCTTCTGAAAAGGATTCATAGGTCCGCCCCCAACGGTCGTCGCGAACTACCGCGATAGTTGGCGCAAAACTCCAATTAATACCTGTGGCCGCAATTTCCCTAGCGGTTACTTCACCCATTTTTTTCACGAGTTCAGGATTGTGCGTGGCGCCCATAGCAATGTTGTGCGGAAACAAGGTGGCACCGACCACGTTGTTATGCCCGTGGACAGCATCAGTACCCCACATAATCGGTATCACCACACCATTTTCTGCGGGCTCCATTGAGGCTTTATATAAGCTATCTGCCAAGGCTACCCAATCTTGCGTCTTGGCAAACTTATTGTTATTGGGGTATGCACCACCGCCATTCAGAACAGTACCGATATGATATTTTTTAATCTCTTCAAGACTAATACTGCGGATTTGTGGCTGAATTGTTTGACCAACTTTTTGTTCAAGGGTCATTTTTGCCAATAATGCATCTATCTTTTGTTCCATGACGGGGTCTTTAGGCACTTTGCTCACCGGTTCTGGCCACAAAGATACATTATCGATAGATGAGCTGGCTTTGCTAATAACAGGAGATTTAGGTAACACTTCGGTACTTTTACAGGCGCCAAGAGATAAGACGCAGGCTGTGATAGCTGCCAAAATTTGTAATTGTTGATTGATGGAATACGTCATATAGCTGCACCGCTTTTTTAAATAAAGGAATCAAACCTTAAAGATCCCAAATAAATTGGGGGCCAAGCAAGGAGTGCTAACAAGTCAGTCGATAATTTAATATTGCGCCCTGAAATATCTTGATAACGCCAAAGTGAAGGGTTGGCTTACACTTGGATTGCTTGCATGGCAATTTATCATGTTGTGAGCGTTGTTACACAAATTACCAAAGTGAAAGAGTAATCCGCATTCTTATTGTTGACGCTTTAAGTGACAAATCATCGCCTAGCACTCATTTAATGTCGTCCCACTTTAAAAAGCAGTGCAACATGGGGCTAGTCACTTTCGCTGTACCTAGACGGGAAGAGATCTTATATATTTTTTAGTTGGTGCTTGGTTTTGGGACGAACTAATACTTATAAGAGTTGTAGTGGTTTATTTTTCAGGATGAAGCAACTAAAAGATCTAGGGGTAGTTTAAAAAATGCGGCTTATTAGCAGATATGATGTAGATGTACGCGACATAACCTTATATCAAGAGGGTAAAATCACCTTGTAGGAGCTCTTGATGACGCAATTTCATCTGCCATGCACACACAAAGCCTTCTTTTGCCTTAAAGCGCACCTTAAAAATGAGCCCAACATAACGTCGAGGCTTGAACAGTCCCCAGTTGTGGTTTCGGCGCAAACGCAAATCCAGAATGTTACACTGTAAAAAGAAAATTCCTTCACAAAGGGCTACTCGGCCGCAAGCGACCGAGCTTACGCCCAATGTGATTGGCCTTCGGCCAACCGGAATTTTCTATC
>JAYTSJ010000154.1:0-7200 GCA_043745725.1 Gammaproteobacteria bacterium
ACGCTAAAAAGGGCATTCCCTCAGCACCTAGGTGCTCGTGCAGGATGTTGTGTACACTTCAGCTCGTGTGGCACTATTTGCAAATGTCCGAGCCCTAATTCCATGAGAAATTAACCATGTTAAACCCCGAAAAAACACGCCTTCCGCGTGCGTTGATTGTCGCCGTGCACTTAGACGGTGTTAGTGATACTGAATTTAACTCGTCGTTGACCGAATTGGCTGAATTGGCAAAGACTTTAGGGTTAGAGGTAGTTGGTCAATTTATCCAAAAGCGTGCTTCTTTCGACTCGGGGGCGTATGTAGGCGTCGGTAAACGGGAGGAGATACGCGCATTCGTACAAGGGCAGCAGGACGAAGCAGATAGGTTGTCGCAGGCTGATCCAGAAGCGGCGAGTGATGCCATAGAGTTTATTCTTGTTGATCATGAAATTTCGCCATCTCAAGCGCTCAATTTGGAGAATGAAGTCGGTTGCGAGGTGATGGATCGCACGGTGGTTATCCTCGAGATTTTTCATCGCAACGCCAGGTCACACGCCGCAAGGATACAAGTAGAAATTGCGCGCCTCAGCTATATGGCGCCGCGCTTGCGTGAAGCGGCCAAGCGCGAAGGTCCGTCCGGGCGGCAGCGAAGCGGCACCGGTGGGCGCGGTTCGGGTCAGTCGCGCAGCGAAATGGATAGCCGAAAGGTACGTGATCGTATTGCCGAGCTGCAAAAAGAAATTGATGCGATGGTGGCCGACCGCGAAACCCAGCGAGCACAACGTCAGGGACAAACGGCGCTCGCCCAGGTGGCGCTGGTCGGTTATACCAACGCGGGCAAATCTACTTTGATGCGCGCATTGACTGGCAAAGACGTGCTAGTCGCCAATAAACTCTTTGCCACGTTGGACACTACGGTACGCACCTTGTACCCGGAAAGTGTGCCTAAGGTATTAGTGACTGACACTGTGGGTTTTATCAAAAATTTACCCCATGGTTTGGTCGCCTCGTTCAAGTCAACGTTGGATGAAGCTCTTAGCGCATCGCTGTTGTTGCACGTTATTGATGCTGGCGACCCGGGGTTTGAGGCGCAGCTAGAAGTCACCGATAAAGTCCTGGCTGAGATTGGTGCCGATACTGTGCCGCGCATTCGGGTGTTCAATAAAATTGATTATCTAAGTGATGCCGCCGCACAAGCAGCGCGTACTGCAGAGCTGCAAGTTAATTATCCCGGTTGCATTGTGTTGAGCGCGCAGCGTGACGATGATATAAAAAAGTTGCATCAAACGATTGTGCAATTTTTTCAAAAAGATCTGATTGAATCCGAGATTTTTTTACCTTGGTCCGCGCAAGAATTGCGCGGCGAAATTTTTTCCTCCTGCGATGTAATTGAAGAACGCGCTGATGCGGCGGGTGCATTTTTTCGCTTCCGCGCCACACTTGATGTAGTCACTCGGCTGAGTAAACTTTCAGACGATGCCTGCGCAGGTCGGGCTAGATAAATGCACCTCAGACGTTAATTCGCGAATATTCATTATGCAATCAGATCCAAAAAAACTAATAGAAAAAAACAACAAGCTCAATCACTCCGAATTGTTGAAAGTTGTGTCGCATGTGCAACGGGAGAAAGATGAATGGATTTTGCATACGGTAATGGTGGAGGGTTGTGATGTACCGTTTAAATTCAAACGCAAAGGCAAGTACCAAAGTTTAAAAGGCGCGAGGGTGAATATTACTTATTACCCCGAACAGGAAGCCATCGCGGGCATAACGTTTGAAGTGATGAAAGTAGTGCGTATTAAACGAGGGTGATAGAGGCTGTCATAGCAAACAATAAAAAGCTCAGCCCCTTTTTACAGCCCCTTTTTATATTAAATTGGAAAATGCTTTTACTGAGGCAAATAAAGAAGAACGAAATTCCAAATACTCTGTTTCATCTCAAAAAGCGAAGTACAGCAAAATTTGGGGAAATATTCTAGAACTCTCCTATACTATTTGAAAAGCAGGTGCTTACATCGTAGGCTGATTCGCCAATAGATATTGGCCCATCTTTGCTGCCTTACTCAAATAATATAATTAGGACTCCTATGAAGAACAAAATTCAAGCTAAACCAGAGAAACTAAATAACGATATTGCTGCCTCAGCTAAGCTAAAGAAAGCATACTCTTTGGCCGCTCTTTCAATCTATTTGATTAGCAGCTTTGGAGGAATGATTTTCAGCCAATTTTTTGGTATGACATTTGAAGAAGCAGCAAAAAAGGTACTTATCGAGAATGCACCACTCACCATTGCTGCGGCAATTATTAGCATCCGTATTTACAGCATTCGAGACAAGGAGATTAATTATTATTTTGAATTCATCCTGTGCTCATTAATTCTGTGGGCGGCTGGGTATGGCACCCAACTTATTACAGACCATGAAATATTCCGTAATGCTTATGAACATACTCAACAAATGAATATTTCAAATTGGCAGTGGCTCCGAAAAATAGCCTCAATGACTTTAATGGTCGTAGGTGGGTACATTGATTTTTACGGCATTAAAGAAACCATCATGACAATTGTTACTGGCATTGCAATGCCCTGGGTAATTCTCCACAAATATAATAAATACTCGGCGGAAATTTCAGAACTTTGATTCGTCATAGATTTAAAAGATAAACGTTTGGTGAAAAAAATAGGAAATTTTAGCTCCTCTTTTTTTACCGAATAATTATTTAATTCTTCGTCAATCTCCTCACTACTTTCCCCCGAACCGTTACCGCTGACGGCGGATTCTGCCCCGTAATTAATTCACTATTTTCCAGCACATTGTGTCGCAGAATAATGTCATTTTGTGGCCGGGATAAAAACGAAAAAGCCGAGAATAATCCCGGCTTTTATCGCTACAACTTTTTACTTATGTAGTCATTTATTGAAAGTAGTGATTACTGCTCGTAAGCACCTACATCAACATTGCTACCTTGCACGCGGGGATTTTTTGCAAAATCTACTGTGCCGATAACCGAAGCATCCAGCGTTAAGCCAGCATTAATGGCAGGAGAACTTGCTGACACTTTAAGATCTGGTGTTGTAGTACTGATAAGTTTCGGATCAATAAATTGCGAGCGTGCGTCTTTACCTGTTGCTGCCCAATAAGCGGCGAAGCCGTTATAGTTTGTACCTTTCCAGGTAAATTGTGCGTTGCCAGTTCCTACCGACGAGTAGTAGATGTTGTAATCAACATCGGCAGGGTTTGCTGAAGAGTTGTTTAGGCTATTTATTAACACGCCTTGTGAGCTTGCGTAGAAAATATTATTTTTCACGACGTTGTTGTTTGCATAGAATTGGATTTGGAATTCACCCGCGCCGGTATTTTTGCTGTCGTTAAACAAAAACGTATTGTTAACGATGGTGCAGAAATCCGTTGAACCGGTTGTTGCTGCATAACCACCGATGGTGATACCCGCTGCATTATTATTCCACACCAAATTGTTGCGCGCGGTAATGTAACTGGTAGATTTTCCGCTGTGCTCGCTCGCCAATTCGATACCAAAATCTGTGTGATGGATAATATTATTTTCGATCACTATGCGGGTGCCGCCATCTACATAAATACCATCTGCCGCGTATTCATTTCCATAAGCAGGATTGCCATATGAGGTAATGTTGTAAACAGTGTTACCACTGATTAAACCATCGCGTGCTTGATCGTAGGTTCCGCTTGAGGTATTTTCAAAACCAATTGCATCGATACCAATATTGTTATTGTCGTGAACAATATTATTAGTCACTTTCCAATATTGCACGTTGCCGTTGATCGACATAGATTCACTGCAACCCAATGTTAAATGATCAAGCTCGTTGCCACTGATCGTTAAATTGTTGATTGAGGCAGGTGCTTTGTTTCCGTAGACGGCAAGGCCAAGCGCGTTGGCATTGCAACCGCTTGCACTGTTTTTGATATCGTGAATATGGTTGTTAAGAATTTCTACATAGCTACCTGCGCCGGTAATAAAAATTCCCACTGGAACATTAGCTGTACTGTTCGCTGTTAAATTTTTAGCTTCAAAACCATCGACTGTTACGTAACTGACATCGTTTAAAGTAATCACGCCACTTTGACCATTGTTGACAGATTTTCCTGCTGCATCAATCACTGGATGTTCGCCGGCATAATTGCGGAAAATAATACGTTGGCCTGCGCCTGCTGCACCTGAGCGAGTGATGGTTACTGTTTCAGCATAAGTGCCGGCGCGAACATTAATGGTATCGCCAGCCATCGCTTTGGTTGCGGCATATTGAATTGTTTTCCAGGGCGAACTCAAGCTGCCATTATTTGAATCGCTACCGATTGGTGCAACATAATAATTGCCACCTAGTTGTGGATTGCTGGATGCAGCTGAGCTGGCAACACTCGATTTGCTTGAGCTGAGTACTGAGCTTGCAACCACGGAACTGGCTACCACAGAACTTGCTACCACAGAGCTAGCAACTACAGAACTGGCAACTACAGAACTTTTCACTACAGAGTTGGCAACTGAAGAGTTCACAACACTTGCTTTGCTCGAGCTTGCGACTACAGAACTTATAGCGCTGGATTTGCTGGATGCGATTAAAGAAGAGCTTGAAGCGCTTGAAGAAATTGTTCCGGTTCCGCTGTTTACAATCACTGCTTCGTAATCGATATCCGCTGAATCAGCCGTATTATTTGCAGACAAACCAATCCGGATTTTGCCATCGCTGTTGCGTACGTAATTGGCGAGTGATCCGTTCACGTTAAAATTTAATACTGTCCAATTTCCCCAGCTCGGCGCGGTCGCGTTGGTGCCAACGGTTGTGTAAGAGTTGGTTGTCCAATCGTAAATTCTCCATGTCCAAATTTGGGTGGCGCTGTCTGGACCACGGTAATTCACCTTGACCTGAATACTCGTAATGCTTGCGGGTGTTATGGATGTTGGTAAGGTAAATGATTGGTATCCGTCATACTTTTGTGAACCATTGGGGCCGAACTCTACATATTTGCTCCAGCTGTCTTGCGAGCCGGTTAAATCCTGGATGGCGATGGAGGTCGCAACTGCTTGTCCACCGTCGCTACCGGCCGTGGTTGTGTAACTTGTCGGCACCAATGTGCTGCTGGCGGCTTGGGTTGAGGATGCACCGCAGGCAGTGAGGCCGGCGATAAGGAAAATAGACGACGCAAGGTTTGAGCGTAGCGATGTGAATGATGTGCGCAGATTCATATGGGCTCCTGGATGCTGGATGGACTACTGGATTTGGATGGGCTACTCGATTTTGGATTCGCGAGTGGCTCTGTTTTTAAGATGAAGCAATATTAGGACGAAGCTATATTTATTGGGATGAAGCTATGCGCCGATTGAAACTGTTGTCTTGTAATACAAAGGAAAGTCAGTGGTATAACTTTAAGCGACTAAGCGCTTTCCTTGTCAATCGAATATTTGTTGTTTGCTTTCAATGTGGCTGTTTCAGCTTACGCTTTGCTTTCGAAATGTCAAACGACTTTCGTAACATTTCTTAACTACTTCCTGTTTGGTTGTAGATCTACGTCACAAATAGGCAACGAATTACCTTGTTAAACTGGCATATACGGCTAGTATTCAAGGTGTGCGAGTCATTATTGAGGTGCAATTTCCTTCCTTTTATTCAGCGCGCGCCAATCATTCTCAATTCAATTCGAAAGTATACGAAAATTACTTGTTCTTTCGAAAAATGTGTTTTAACATGCCTAATCAGTTTAAAAAATACAAAAGAGGGCGTGACAATGAGAGCCATGCGTGAGAACAGTTTTAAGCGAAGTTTGCTCGCCATTGCGGTTAAATGCGCACTGATTAGTGGTGGGTTGAGCGGCGTTACTTATGCGCAGGTCGCGCCTGACCAGCCTGCCGCAAGTGGCGAAGCGGAAACTGTTATTGTCACCGGCACCCGTGCTGCGCTTGCGAAATCGCGGGATATGAAGCGCGATGCGACCATTGTGCAAGATTCCATTTCTGCGACCGAGCTCGGGCGCTTCCCCGACGATAACGTTGCGGACTCTCTCACCCACATCACCGGCATTTCTGTTACGCGCACTAAAGGTGGCGAAGGCCAATACATTAGCGTGCGCGGCCTGGGTTCTGGCTACAATATAGTGACTTTGAATAATCGTATCCTCGCGACCGATGGCGATGGCCGCGATTTCGCATTTGATGTGTTGCCGTCAGAAGTGATCTCGGGTGCAGACGTAATGAAGTCTGCGCAGGCATCGCAAATTGAAGGCAGTATCGGCGGCTCGGTAAATTTAAGATCTGCCCGTCCGCTCGATGCGGCGGGTTTTCACGCATCTTTGCGCGGCGAAGGCGAGTACAACGATCTCTCGGAAAAGAGCGGCTACAAATTGTCGGGCGTGGTGAGCAACACCTTCGCCGATGAAACCATGGGCGTTTTGCTTGGCGCCGTCTATTCCGATAAAACCGTGCGCACTGATTCCCTCAATTACCAAACTTATAACCCCGATTCCCCCGGCAGTTACGATGTGAACGCTAATGGCCAGCTGTCCGCAGACGAAGAAAATCTGCTGGGTTCCTGCTGCGTCGCATTTGGTTCTGTGTTCGAAAAGAAAAAACGTTATGCAGTGTCCGGTGTGTATCAATGGGCGCCCTCGGACACTTTCACTATGACAGTGGATGCACTTTTCACCCGTCTGAACTCCCCACAAGTCGGCTATAGTCAGGCTTATTACGTAGAAAGCGCGGAAGGTCGTTGGTCTGATGTTGTGGTAAAAAATCACCTCGTCACCAGTATGACGATAAAAGATTTAACGCCTGAAATTGCCACCATTACCAACCATCGCGTAGTGGATACCGCGCAGTTTGGCTGGAAGGGCGAGTGGGATGCAACGGATGATTTGAAGTTAATCGGTGATGTTTACCGCTCAACCTCCGAGCGTAATTCTGGCGGGAAAGATACCTTCGTGGTGTCGGGTATTGCGGGTCATAACACGGGTTATTACAGCGCAAACAAGAATGCGTTGCCGAGTATTCGCGTCACGCTTGAAGATGGCCGCGATCTTGCGACGTCTCTCGCTCAGGGTGATTTGGGTAATAGCGATTACGGTCTGCATTACGTTGGTTTATCCGGCTCTAATATCAAGGATACGGTGACCGGCGGTGCGATTGACGGCAAATATGCATTCCATGATTCCATGGTGGCATCATTCAATTTCGGCCTGAACGATACCGACC